>JAAZLU010000256.1 GCA_012799165.1 Clostridiales bacterium | reverse complement strand
TATTTATTGCAATCGCCGATACTTGAGTATTTGGCGCTTACATACAGAGGATCGAAGGGCCTGCCGCCCTCCTTATAGAACCTGCCGAAGAACTCCAGACACTGCAGACGCATATCATGCACGTAACAGCTCAGGAGATTCAGCACCAGGTTTAAAATATTCCCTACAAGGGATATTATAACGAAACCGATGACGTTACCCGTGATAGCCCCGAGAGTATTGAAGACTTGGGCAACAACGCTGCCCGCAAGCATAAGAGCCATTAGCCTGGAGTACGAAAGTATATCCGAAAAATATCCGGATATACCATTATACAGCGCTCCGAACAGCGAAGTGAACTTAGCGAATCCCTTGTTGGATATGAAACATCCGATAGCGAGCATCGCAAGACCTGCATATAGAAGTATATTCGAACCCTTCAGAACTTTAAGGGCGATTCCGGCCATTATGACATACCAGGCACCCTCTTCAAATATAGCGCTCTTGGCATCACCGTCTCTGATCTTCATGGCCATACTGATAGCCATACCCGTTAAAATTTGAATAAGTCCCATCACAAGTGAACCCACCAGCACCATTATGGTATCGGTAAGAGGTGTGAATAGAGCGGGAAGTTCAAATGTGCTTGAGGGATTTATTATCCTGAGCAGCTGAGGGATGAAGTCTCCGAAGAAACCGCCTGTTAGCGCGCCCCAGACGAAGGAGCTGATGCCGCACCAAAGAATCAACTCCGCGAAGATTCTCGCAGAGCCCGTAACCTTCATCTTACGGGTCATCAGAAGAAAACCTGCAATCATGATGAGGCCGTAGGCCATGTCGCCCATCATCATTCCAAAAAACACGATAAAGAAGGGCGCCATCAGCGGATTGGGGTCGACACCGTCGTAGGCAGGATAAGAATACATATCGGTCACGAAGTTGAGACTGCGGCTCAGGAAACCGTTCTCCAACTTTATGGGAACCTCCGGATACTCATCGGAAGCAGGATCCTCAAATTTGATATCAACCGTAAAATCGCTCAGAGCACTCCGCACTTTGTCGCAATCGGCCGCCGGCACCCATCCGCTTAACATGAATGTCTTTTCCGTATTCAAAAGTTTCCGCAGATCGCTTGCTTCGCGCATGCGCGTAGAAATTTTGTCGGAAGAGAGCTTCATGGTATCCCTGTTATCCGCCATGCGAACAATCTCTTCCAGAATTTCTTGGTCGAGTTGCTTAAGACGTTCAATCTCCAGCTCGCAGCTTGCGATTTCCTCTGCGGGAGTGCCCGCTGCGGAGGGAAGGAATACCTCGCTAAAGCTGAATTCCCTGAGCGCCATTTGAGCCAGAGGCATTTCGCTCTTCCAGCATATAAGAAGAGCATATCTAACCGATTTATCCTCTGATACGCTCAGGAGTTCCGCCTCGGGCACAGCTTCGCTCAGCGATGCCGCTGCCTCGTTTATGTCAGCGTCTTTTGGGAAAGTGCAGAAAGTCGTCGCCACCTTATCCGTTCCCGGAAAATCCAAAGACATATCCAAATCCTTCCAGGGAGTAAGGGTGGCGATCCGCAGCAAAAGTCTCTGAATCTCCGCATCGTTCTTCTTCATGCGTCCGTCCAGATCCACAATCTTTTCAGCGGCATCGACTCCGGGATGAATGCCTTCCGCGGACATCAACTCATCCACGGCAAAACTAGGCTTGGGACTGAACAGTTTACCCTTTTCGGGCGCATGTCTATCTAATACCTCAAAGGACCTTTGTATCACCGAATCCGCGAGCCTCAGCGTGTCGAACCTCGCTGACGGGCCGCTTTGCGCCTGAGCGATGCTCTGCAGACCCTCTGCGGGTTCGGAAATTTCCGCGCAACCGAGCCTCTGTAGTGTTCGGAGAACTGCAGTCCTTTCGCTCCCCAGACCGATTAAGCTGAGTTTTTTCATCTTCGCAATGCTCATAACTCGGCCATTATCCTTTCGCAAGCAGCCTCTACGGCATCGGCGAGCCTCGCGGTCGCAAAGCTCCGCAGATCATCGAGCCGCGCATCGGAGATTTTCCTCATGCCAACAATCTCCTGTTCGGCATCGAACTTGGCTTCGTTTATCATTGCGTCGAGCTCTTCCTGCGTGCGCTTTTTCTCACTCAGGGAAAAGGCCTCTCCCTCCGACTGCGCTTTTTTAATCATTGCAGCCGCATCCAAACGGGCCTGTTCGACGAGCTTATGGGCGTCTTCCTCCGCCTTTTTTATCCTATCCAGAGATTCCAGCGACAATTTTTTACCATCCTCTCCATAGCTGCAAAGGGCAGCTTGCCGAAATTA
>JAAZLU010000255.1 GCA_012799165.1 Clostridiales bacterium | reverse complement strand
TCATCGGCACTAAAGATTAAGACACCCTCCGCGCCGGGATCGTTCAGATATCCGTCCCGCAGCACCGCCGAATGAGCCCCCAGCGAACCGTCCGCCATCAACTTTATTGAAGCAGTCTCGAACTTCGTGCCGAAAGTGCTTCCGCGTGGGTATTTTTTCGCAAATTCCTTAATCGCGGCAGGCTGCCAAAACCTGCACTGCTCGTAAACCTTAAGCGACATCAGTCCCTCAGCCGCGGCTTCCTCGAAAGCCTGCATCTGAGGCTCCAGATCTTCGCCCGCCTTTATTATATTGATATCGTCGCTGTGTATGGCTACCAGACCCAGCGCCGCGTAATCCGCCGTCTTTTTCTTTATCCACTGCTTAAATTCCTCGACATCGGGGCATGGCTGCTTTGCCGTAGCTAAGCCGGCGTCTCCCTCGAAAAGTTGCCCCTGCGGGGTTCCGTCCTCGAGGAAAAGCATATCGTACTTAGTCTCGCCTTCCTTTTCTTCCATCAATCCCAATATCTCCAGAGCCTTGGTATTGTGAGCCGCCGTATGGCCGCAGGCCCGCTCGAGATATATGGGCAAATCGCTGCAGATTTCGTCCAGATCGAGGCGGCTCGGGATGCGCTTGATATCGCTCCAGAAATCCTGATTGAATCCTGTTCCAAGCACCCAGTCTCCGCCGCTTTCGCGCACCCGGGCGGCTTCATCGGCAATCAGCCCGGCAAATTCCGCATAGCTTTCGCATGCGGTCAAATCCAGATATCTGTCGCGTGCGGCGTCGAGCATCAGATGTATGTGGGAGTCGATAAATCCCGGATACATAAACTTCCCTTCCAAGTTCACCAGCTCCGTACCCTCTGAGGCATATGCGAGCATCTCCTCGTCGCTGCCCAGATGCATTATAATTCCGCCCTTTATGCATAAGGCCGAAACGCTCGGATAAGCCGGGTCCACAGTTGTAATTACGCCGTTATAAAAAATTTTGTCCATTTTCTCCTCCTCATCCGCCGGAGCAGCCTGCGCGCAGCAAGCGCAACATGCACGCAAAAGCAAGCCTAACGCGATCGCCCCGCAGCATGCAAACGCTTTCCGCTACATATCAAAACTCGTAATTATATGTTTAATGATAACATCCGATATTTTCCTTTTCAACAGAAAGCGGAAGCGCGAATCTCCCTGTCATCGCACCGCGCTCTTGCAATCGACGCCGAAATCACTATAATTATCTATGTGCATCGGAGGAAAATATGAAAAAAGTAATTGTATATATATTGATTGCGGCAATCGCCCTCGCCTGCCTCGCGGGCTGCAACAAGGATCAGGGCAAAGACAAAGAAGTGCAGGAAGACCAGAGCGCAGCCATACTATACGAAGAACTTTCGAAGCTCGCAATGAAGCTTGTAGATAAATATAACGAGATTGCCGCTAAAGCTAAAGAAAACGGATGGGAGGCGGACTTCGATACCCTCAAGGCCATGCACGATATAGCCGACGCAATCGACAAGATTTCCGAGGCCGTGACTAACCCGGAGGGCATCAGCGAAGAGGCCCTGCAAAAGTATAAGGATTCCGCAAAGGAGCTCCTCGAGCGCCTCGAAACGGAAATAGAAAGCAAAATAAACGAACTCTATCAATCCGAGCCGCAGAGTCCGGCTGAATAGCGCAAGTTATTTTAATCTTCAAATCGAGTATAAGCATAGAAGGCAGGATAGTGCAATCCTGCCTTTTTGGACTGCGAAGCACCAGGAAATCCGAAGCACTGCACTTTCTGCGCTTGCAATAAATGTAAATTTATGCAACAATTACCACATGAAGGTTCTCACATCCCTTTGGATAATCTATTGGCTCTATAGGATAGCCCGGGAAGATTTAAGAAGCCTTACGATTCCCGACGAATTTACGCTGGCTATACTCGCGTCGGCACCCTTTATTGCGAGCGTACCCATTAAGCTGAGGCTGCTGGCAGCCCTCTTGCCATTTGCTCTCGTCTTGGTGCTGGGAATGGGCGATGTAAAGCTCTTCTGCGCGCTAGGTTTTTGCCTCGGGCCCGCGGCTCTTATAAAGATTGCGGGGGCTTCACTGGCGGCGGGCGGCGTGGCAGCGGCGATTCTTCTTGCGACAGGCAGAAAAAAGAAAAAGGACCGAATCGCCTTCGGCCCTTTTATATCCCTTTCCTGTGCCTTTTACTTGCTGTCAACCT
>JAAZLU010000254.1 GCA_012799165.1 Clostridiales bacterium | reverse complement strand
TTACCATAATCTCGGAAGGAGGTCCCGATGCGATTTCCTACTGAAGGCGGCAGGGCCTACAAGGCATCCTTTTGCGGAGTCCTCGCAGCGCTCGGACTGATATTTTCCTATATCGAATTCTTAATTCCCCTGCCCCTTGCGATTCCGGGAATTAAACTCGGACTTGCAAATATCGTGGTGATAGTCGCGCTGTACACTCTGGGCGAGAAATATGCCTTCCTCGTGAACATCACGCGGATAATCCTGGCTGCCGCACTCTTCGGAAGCGTATTTTCGGGACTCTATGCGCTAGCAGGCGGGCTTCTGAGCTTTGCCTGCATGGTCCTGCTAAAGAAGGCGGGAGTTTTTTCGGTCGCGGGAGTTTCGATGGCGGGCGGGGTGTTTCACAATATCGGACAGCTGGCGATTGCGGCTATCGTTGTGGGAAGCCTTAAGGTAAGCTACTATTTCCCTGTGTTGCTGCTCAGCGGGATGGCGACCGGCATAGGGGTCGGTGTGCTCGCGCATTTTATATTAAAGCGTCTAAAAAGCTGAGTGGGCCATCCGAACGAAAAGCAAGCTTTGCGCTATGCGAAGCCCTGCTAAGAGTACATACAACGAGTCCGCCTTACAAATATTTTACGCACTTTCCCGTCAAAATTCGTTCTAACTCTTTGACGCACAACCCCGCAGGCTTTATAATATAACTTGGGTAATTAATTCGACACACTTATACAATTGAATGGAGGTACAATATGTCTTTTCTTAATAAGTTAATTGAAACCGCAAAGGATTTGAGCGACAAGGCCATAGATAAGGCAAAGGATCTGGGCGACAAGGCCGCCGATCAGATTGAGATTCAGAAGCTCAAGGGCAGAATTTCCGCTCAGGAGAAGGAAATAACCGCGCTCTACGCAGAGGCGGGCAAGGAATTCCTCGAGGAGCACAAGGAAGCCGCCGCTGTTTACTTCGCCGAAGAGCTGGAGAAGATCGAAGAATTGAAGCTCGATATAACGGCTCTGGAGGCCGAGATTGAGCTCATCCGGGCCAAGGATTATGACGCGGAAGAGCCCTGCGAAGGAGACTGCGACGCTTGCGAGGAAGAGCCCTGCGAGACCGAATGCGATTCCTGCGGAGCTCCCGAAGGGAAGAAAATCGTCTGCGACGGCAATCAGTGCACACTCGTAGATGATGAGTGCTGCGAAAAGTAAAAACACAAGCAAACGCAAAAAACGCGCCGCAGGCTTAAAGCCTGCGGCGCAGTTTTTATTTAACATCTTTTGACTTCGCGGAAGGCTCATGCTCGAGCCTTCGCTCTAATCCCAGAGAGTCCCCTGAGAATATTTAGTGGAGGCCTCCGCTGCACCGTAATCCCAATCGCTCGGCTGCAGATCCTTGAGGCTCGGAACTACCGAGTATACATGGGCTCTGTTGAGAATCTTGTTGATTATCATTACGGTCTCGCTCCTCGTAATCGGATCTTCCGGATGGAAGAGTCCGTCCTCGTAGCAGTTCATCAGCCCCGTGTTGTACATGGCGGAGATATACTCCTTTGCCCAGTGTTGCTGAATGTCGCTGAAGGACGCAATCCGCTTGTCGGGCTCGTAACCCCTGACTTGCCAAAAGTTCACTATCATTGCCGCGAACTCGGCCCTCGTCATGGGCTTATTGGGCTTAAACTCACCGTCGGGATAACCCGAGAACATCCCGGTCGACTCTATCCTCCTGAGGAACAATGTCCCCCAGTGCTTCGAGTCCTCATCCATATCCTCATAGCTTATGGGCACGACGTCCGCGTCCGTCTTCTTGAGGAGCTTCGAGAATATCGTCGCAAGCTGAATTCTGGTCAGCGGAGAGTCTCCTCTGAATGTTACGTCCTCAAAACCGACTATATAAGGTTCGTGGTATTCGATAGTGGCCTTGGAAAGTTCCGTGTAAGGTATATTAACGAAGAGACGCAAATCCGTTTGCCTCAGATAGAACATCTTGTCGATGTACGCCTTCTCCTTATCGCTCGCGCCGACCGGATATACCGGCTTTGAGCCCACCGGATTCCGCTCGTAGGGATTGCGCGTGCCGAGCTCGCCGCCGGCACCGCCACCACCACCGGAAGCAGGCGTAGAAATTGCACCGTAGTTTATCGTTATGCTCTTCGTCGCGCCCGCGCCATCCGTAACCGTTATTGTCACCGTTCCACCAGGTCCCACGCCAGTCGGAGCACCGTAGATGACGCCCGTCCAGGGATTGATCTTAAGACCTGCCGGCAGTCCCGTCGCCGAGAACACCTGTGGTGCCGTGCCGCCGCTGAAGCCGGCCGCCGATTTTACATCGACGTTAGCTATCGCCTTTCCAACTGTCGAAGCGGGAATATCGCATGCCGGACTGTTTGTAAGGCTCAGAGGATCTGCTATCTTGCCGTAGCTTATCGTAATGCTCCTGCTTGTGCCTGCGCTATCCGTTACCGTTATTGTCGCCGTTCCGGCTGCGCCCGCAGCTGTCGGAGTTCCGGAAATCACGCCCGCCGAACTTATGGAGATGCCCGCAGGCAATCCGCTTGCAGAGAATGTGTACGGTTTCGTTCCTCCGCTCGCACCGCCCGAGACATCGATACCTTTAATCGCAGTCCCCTGCGTCCAGGCCGGTATATCGTATGCCGAGCT
>JAAZLU010000253.1 GCA_012799165.1 Clostridiales bacterium | reverse complement strand
CGGATTGGTATGCTCAAGGAAATCGCGTGCCGCTCGGCGAGAATATTAAAAAAGCGGTTTCGGTTCCCGTCGGAGTCGTCGGCGTTTTAAGAGACCCCGACTTTTGCGATAAGCTGATTGCGGACGGGAAAGTCGACTTTGTAGTTTTAGGACGCACTTTAATATGTGACCCGTACTGGCCTCAAAAGGCGAAGGAGGGGCGCACGGAAGAGATACGTCCCTGCCTTACCTGTTCGGACGGCTGCCTTAATCAGCTTTCTGCAGACAGGTTTATCTCTTGCAGTTTAAACCCTGCAGCCGGTCGTGAAGCCACTTTATCCGATGTCGGAAAAGCCTGCGAATCTAAAAAGGTTCTGGTTATCGGCGGTGGCATAGGCGGAATGCAGGCGGCAATTACAGCTGCTCGGAGAGGTCACTCGGTGACGCTTTGGGAGAAGGATAGCGAACTCGGCGGACAGATGCATTTGGCCGGTAAGCCTCCTCGTAAGAAGAAGATAGGAGAAGCCAGAGAGTGGTTCGCAGGAGAACTCGGAAGGCTGGGCGTCAATGTCGAGTGTTCAAAAAAGGCAAGCGTCGAAGCGGTCAAGGCATTCGCGCCTGATGCTGTGATAGTTGCCACGGGCTCCACGCCCATCGATAAGTTGCCCATAGAGGGTTGTGAAACCGCCGCTGTAGCGGATGATATTATACTCGAAACCAAAGGCAAAATGCCGGAAGGCAAGAAGGTCGTAATCGTCGGCGGCGGAACTGTCGGCTGTGAGCTTGCGGAAATGCTTACGGAAAAGAAAAATCAGGTGACAATTATAGAGATGCTTCCCCAGATCGCCACAGGTATGGAGATGCTCCATATGGCCGATATGATGGGCTACTTTATGACGAATGGCGTAAAGTGGTACACCAGTGCTCCCGCAAAGAAGATTACTTCAAACTCGGTTACTTTCATTAACGAAGGTAAAGAAGAGACGATCGAAGCGGATTTGGTGATTCTTGCAACGGGACGCAAGGCGGACAACGAGCTGGCAAGGCAGCTTGAGGCGGAAGGTATTCGTGTTATTGTTGTCGGAGACGCTAAGGAGCCCAGAAAGTTCCTCAATGCCACTCTAGAAGCCACTTATGCGGGAATCGACATCGCCTAAGTTATGGAAAATTCCGCAACGGAAAAGAAGCAGTTTTTTAAAGATTGTAAATGCATTGTGGAGAATGCAGATACATTGCGACGGAAGAAAGGAGAAGAATTATGTCAGACTGGAGAAAAGAAAGACCGAATTTGTTGGTCGAAAATCCCGAAGGGCTAAAGTATGAGTACATAATGACCTTTTTAGGTTATTCGCCTTCAACGCCCGAAGAACAGGCTCAGTGCTTCCAGATATTCGGGGAAACCCCCGGAGGGTTTAAGATGGTTGGGCGCAGCCCGGGCGGCTATATCGAAGGGCCTAAGATTAAAGGTGTCGTGCATGAAGGTGCAGATTGGTTGACCATTCGTCAGGCAGACGATACGGTATGCCTCGATTGCAGAAACACTCTGAAAACGGACGACGGCGAAATGATACTCATGGAATATACCGGGTACATCAGTGCCGATGCCGAAAATTTTGCCAAGCGGTGGATGTTCCAAGGGGAGAGTTTCCCGGATGCCTATTTCCGCACAGCGATCTTCTTCACCGCTGCTAAGGATGGCAAGTACGACTGGTTGAATCGCCTGATATGTATAGGTGTCGGGAAAATGGATGCCAGAGGCGGCTATTACGATATCTATGCTGTTCTCTGATTAGCAGTGAGCCACTGAATGTTTAAAAGATTCCGGGATTTTCCCGGAATCTTTTTGTCTTGCGCAAAAGGTCGATACAGCTTTCGACTATCCAGAGGCTGCTCGCAGAAAGCGTGAGCGACAAGAGGATTAAAGCTGTTGATTTTATCGAAATGAGGGCATATACTTTTCCTTAGTTGGCATAAGATTATATTCCTTTTCGCGATTTGTCTTTTGCGCTTTAATTTATGCGGCGGAAAAGGCTTGTGCGAGGATACAAAATCTTAATTTAAGTTTTAAGGAGAAGTGTGATATGAAGAAAAGCGGAAAAGCATTATTGTTAACCCTGGCTATTATTCTGGCCTTTTCCCTTATGCTGAGCGGATGCGGAAAAGAAGAACCCTCTGATTTTGCAAAGACTCATGTTCAGGGATTGCTGGATGGGATGTATAAGGGGCAATATAACAAGGATCTCGGCGAAGTGAGCGATGTTACAAAAGAAGACATCGAAGATATGTACGAGTTGAATATAGAGCTGGAAGCGGAGTGGTTTGTCGATTACTTTGAACTCGCAGATCTCTTTGAAGTCGGAGAGGTTTCCGAGGAGTCGATGGACAGCATAGAAGAATTTTATAAGAAGGTCTATGCTAAGGCTAAGTACGAAGTGCATTCGTCGGTAAAGCAGGATGGAAACTACCTAATAGATGTAGATGTATATCCGATAGATATAATTGAAAGATTCCATGAAGAGGACAGCGATAAGCTCTTCGATGATTTCCTCGCGCGCATAGAAGCAGGGGAATTCGACGAGCTATCTGATGAAGAGGTCAATGACGAATTCATTAAATCCATGCTGGAGATGCTGGAGGCAAGAATCGAGAAAATCGGCTACAGCGACAAGGAAACTGTAACCTTCACCATGGTAAAGGACCCCGACGACGGACTGTACTTTGTAGAAGACGAGTTGATGGCGGACGCTTACATCATCACTTACTAAAATCCGACTTAAAGCGCTTTTGTTTCTGCGGCGCAACGGTCTAATCGCATGCGCTCTAATAGTGCTTTATTTTGGGCTTTAACAGAGTTCTTTAATATATCAACTTACAAAACGGTGCTCGCCCTGTGGACGGTGAGCGCCATTTTTATAAATCTCAAGATAACCATTCATAAATGTGAGAATATTCTTATTTGAGATGAGTTGCGGGGACCTCATAAATTTCTCTTGACTTCTTGTGTCTAACGGTGTAGACTGCAGGCAGAGTCTAATAGTGTAGACAAGGAGTTGCAAATATGGAGTTTCCAAAAATTCATGAGAGCGAATACCGTTTTTGTTTAATCATGTGGGAGCATGAGCCTGTTTCTACCGTCGAACTTGTGAAGTTGTGCCGGGAGCAGCTTGGTTGGAAGCGAACCACAACCTACACCGTTATAAAGCGCCTCGCAGAACGCGGTGTTCTGAAGAACGATAACAGCACAATTACATCTTTAGTTTCCAAAGACGAAGCTCAGGCATCCCAAATCGACGAGCTTGTTGAGAAAAAATTCGAAGGTTCGCTGCCGGCTTTCGTCGCAGCATTCACAAAACATCAGGACATGTCCGATGATGAAGTCGAAGAAGTGCAACGCATGATAGACCGCATAAGGAAAGGAGATTCGCAATGAACGAACTCTTTTTGAGATTTGTTAACCTGAGCATATCGGCAAGCTGGATTGTTCTTGCGGTGTTGATACTAAGGATAGTTCTGAAAAGAGCTCCAAAATGGGTTAATGTTTTGCTCTGGGGTATAGTAGCTGCAAGACTGATTTTCCCATTCTCCATCGAGAGCGCTTTGAGTCTGGTACCGAGCGCGGAAACAATCCCCATGAACATAGAGCTCGATGTTGCCCCTGCCATCGATAGCGGGGTAAATGCAATCGACAGCGCAATCAATCCTGTTATTTCTACTTCTTTTGCTCCACAGCCCTCAGACAGCGTAAACCCGTTGCAGGTTCGGATTCAAATTGCTTCGCTTCTCTGGATTGCCGGGATAGTGGCAATGTTGCTGTACACCGCAGTCAGCTATTGGCGGCTGCGCCGTATGGTTAATACCGCTGTTCTATACAGAGACAATATTTTTCAGAGCGAAAATGTTTCCTCTCCGTTTGTGCTGGGTATCATCAAACCGAAGATATATCTGCCGTTCAATATGAAAGGGCAGGATTTGGAATATGTCGTTGCTCACGAGGAGGCTCACATTTGCCGAAGAGACCATTGGTGGAAGCCTCTGGGTTTCCTTTTGCTGACGCTCCATTGGTTCAACCCTCTGATGTGGCTGGCTTATGTGCTGCTTTGTCGGGACATCGAGCTCGCCTGCGATGAAAAAATCATTAAAGGCCTCGATAACGAGCAGCGGGCGGACTACACTCAGGCTCTCGTATCGTGCAGCGTCCGGCACCGCAGGATTGCGGCCTGTCCGCTCGCTTTCGGAGAAGTAGGAGTAAAGGAGCGTGTAAAGTCCGTAATGAATTACAGGAAACCCGCTTTTTGGATTATCCTTATAGCGATTATTGCCTGCATCGTCGTTGCAGTCTGCTTTTTGACGAATCCGGAGAACGATAGAGATTTTCCCCTTTTGAACTATGAAAATCTGGTATCATTGGCCGCTGATTCCGACACCTTGCCTGTGCATATAGGCTCCGATTCTAATAAATATGATACTATCGTAAATGGCGATAAACTGGCGGCCTTTTTAGATAAAGCATCATGGACAGCACAGCGTGGAATCTTCAGAACGGTTCAAAGAGATGCGGAAAAGAGTACAACAAGCATTCAGATTAAATTCGCTTCGGATCTCTATCTGAGAATCTTCGATACCGACACAGCGGTAATTTATGCGCAGGGAAGAACAGTGTACTACCGCACACAAGCTGGAGACTATGATACGGTGCTCGCAGTTTGCAGTAATAATCAGGAAACTGTAAATGGCGATAGAGATTCCGTTGTCCGGGAAATAATAGACCGAATACAGCGAGTGATATCGGATCCGCACAGCTCCCCCGAAGAGGTGAATTTTCCTGACTGTGTGAGCTTCAGCTTGCCGGAGGGTTTGACTGCAGGAGAATTCGATATATATCTGGGGATTGGCGGAGGAATTCCTATTTATAATGATAAGGGAGAAGAATGCGGATGTTTCGAGTTCCATTGCCGAAACAAGGGAATATTTGAAGATGGAGAATTAATCGGGATGTCCCTATTTCATAACCATTCCGCATTTGTCAGCGATTTTATCCCGATTGAATCCGGCACGCCCTGCGTTGCAGTCGAATACTTAAGGGAAGTGCGCGATGAAGAGACGAGCCAATATATTGGCGAGGAAAAACTCTGGTATGCCTTCTGGGCAAAGGAAGGACATATGCCGCAATATGCTCTGTATTTATGCGCAGATGCCTTTGAATTCGAGGAACTGGTATCCATCGCAAAAAGCGTTACCTTTACCGACGAGGCATTTGTCGTTGCCAGCGAAGAAGAAGCAATTCAGAACCCTATGATTAATGATGGCACTCCGGGCGGTAGTTAAACTTTATTGCCCTAAGCATTAAAACAAATTAGATTTCAAGAAGAGCGGCTAGGCTTGACTTAGCCGCTCGGCTTATATTTTGCCTTGATTAAAGATATTCAGCCGCTCGGCTTATTAATATTCTGGATTTTTGCCAACGGAACGATTTAGGAGTACAATTTCAATTAATTATATCCAGAGTGAGAAACATCGGAATTACACATAAGGATTATATATGCTGGTATTTTTACTTACATTTATAGACAACGAAGACGACCGCCAAAGGCTTGCGGCTATTTTTAATGAGTATCATGTGCAGATGGAGAAGGTCGCAATGCGCATTTTGGAGGAGCAAAAGGATGCGGAGGATGCCGTTCAGAATGCTTTTATCCAAATAATAAAACATTTTGAAAAGGCAAAGGGAATTCCTTGTGAGGAAATGCTGTTCTGGCTCATTTCTATAGTGAAGAACGAAGCTCTGATGATTCTGAGGAAAAACAAAAGAGCAGTGCCTCTTGAAGACTGGAAAGCCCCGATATCGGATTTGGAACCGGAAAAAGAGCTGGATTATAAAGCCTTGGTGGAGCTTTTTACGCAGATGCCCGATACATATCGCGCCGTGCTGGAGATGAAGTTTTTGTTGGATTATAAAGACAGCGAAATTGCTCGCCGTTTGGGAATCAGCGAAACGGCAGTAAGCACTCGCATCAGTCGCGGCCGTCGCTTGCTGCAGGATCTTGTAAGAAAGGAGGGGTTTCACATATGAAGAATCAAAAGACGGATAATCTTATGCGCAGAGTCTTATTGGATGCATTGCGGCTT
>JAAZLU010000252.1 GCA_012799165.1 Clostridiales bacterium | reverse complement strand
TGACTACGACCTTTCTCTTCTCTTCCTTGAGTCCAACGATTTCAACTTCGTCGGAAACCTTGACTACACCTCTCTCTACACGTCCGGTGGCTACGGTGCCGCGGCCGGTGATGGAGAATACGTCCTCTACGGGCATCAGGAAGGGCTTGTCGATGGGCCTCTTGGGATCGGGGATGTAGCTGTCAACCGCGTCGAGCAACTCCATAACCTTGTCGGCCCAAGCTCCGTTGGGATCCTCAAGAGCCATAAGAGCGGAACCCCTTATAATCGGAGTATCGTCTCCGGGGAACTCCTGCTTATCCAGCTCTTCTCTGACTTCCATCTCTACGAGCTCGAGCAGCTCGTCGTCGTCGACCATGTCGCACTTATTGAGGAATACGACGATGTAGGGAACGCCTACCTGACGGGAGAGCAGGATGTGCTCCTTGGTCTGGGGCATGGGTCCGTCCGTCGCAGCGACTACGAGGATAGCGCCGTCCATCTGGGCAGCACCGGTGATCATGTTCTTTACATAGTCGGCGTGGCCCGGGCAGTCTACGTGAGCATAGTGTCTGTTCGCAGTCTCGTACTCGACGTGAGAGGTATTGATGGTAATTCCTCTCTCCTTCTCTTCGGGAGCCTTATCGATATTATCGAAGCTTATGATTTTATTCGTTTCGGAAGGCTCTCTCGTAGCAAGCACCTTAGTTATGGCAGCTGTCAGGGTGGTCTTGCCGTGGTCAACGTGACCGATAGTTCCGATGTTAACATGCGGTTTTGTTCTTGCGAATTTCTCTTTTGCCATTTCAATTTCTCCTTTTTCACGTGAATTAGTTTATAAAATTGCAATTTCGGTTACTTATTTATCTTATCCAGAAGATTTGAGGGCAGCTTCTCGAAGTGATCCATCTGCATCACATAGTTGCCCCTACCCTGGGTTCTGGAGCGCAGATCCGTCGCATATCCGAACATCTCGGACAGCGGAACCATCGCATCCACCGTGACGGCGCCGTTTCTGATATCCGTGTCCTCGATCTTTCCTCTCCTCGAGCTCAGATCACCAATTACATCGCCCATGTATTCTTCGGGCGCGACGACCTCAACCTTGAAGACGGGTTCGAGCAGAACGGGGTCCGCACTCATCGCCGCCTGCCTGAATGCCATAGATGCGGCAATCTTGAAAGCCATCTCCGATGAGTCCACCTCGTGGTAAGATCCGTCGATGAGCTCGACGCCCAAATCCACGCACTGGTAGCCCGCAATCGGACCGCTTTCCATGGCTTCGCGTATACCCTCGTCGATCTTGGGGATGTATTCTCTGGGAATAGCTCCTCCCACGATCTTGTCGACGAACTCGTATCCGGCACCAGCCTCCCTGGGATAGACGCGTATCTTGACGTGTCTGTACTGACCACGTCCGCCGGTTTGCTTGGCATACCTGTTATCGATTACGACTTCCTTGCCGATAGTCTCCTTGTAGGAAACCTGCGGCCTTCCGACATTAGCCTCGACTTTGAATTCGCGAAGCAGCCTGTCGACTATTATCTCCAGGTGAAGTTCTCCCATACCCGCGATTATCGTCTGACCCGTCTCGCTGTTAGTAAAGGTCTTGAATGTTGGGTCTTCCTCGGCGAGCTTTGCAAGAGCCATGCCTATCTTATCCTGACCGGCCTTGGTCTTGGGCTCGATAGCAATCTGTATTACCGGGTCGGGAAAATCCATAGATTCCAGCAGAATCGGATGCTTCTCGTCGCAGAGCGTATCGCCCGTGGTGGTATTCTTGAGCCCCACCGCAGCCGCTATATCGCCTGCATAGACCTCGTCGAGTTCCTCCCTGTGGTTGGCGTGCATCAGCAGTATGCGCCCCATGCGCTCCTTTTTATCCCTCGTCGAGTTGTAAACATAGGAACCCGTCTTGAGCGTTCCCGAATAAACTCTAAAATATGCCAGCTTTCCGACATAGGGGTCGGTGACTATCTTAAATGCGAGGGCTGAAAACGGAGCATTATCGTCCGAGAGCCTTTCGGCCTCCTTTTCTAGCCTGGGCATTATGCCCTTGATGGGCGGTATATCCAGCGGAGAAGGCAGGTAGTCCACCACGCCGTCCAGCAGAAGCTGAACTCCCTTGTTCTTGTACGCGGAGCCGCAGAACACCGGAACAATGCGGTTTTTGATGCATTCACGCCTCACAACGCGCTTGATATCTTCCTCCGATAGATCTCCTGTCTCGAGGTATTTTTCCAAAAGCTCCTCGTCGCATTCGGCGACCGCCTCCAACAACATATGTCTGTACTCGGCGGCGATCTCCTCCATCTCCTCGGGAATGTTCTCCTCGGCTATAACTTCACCGAGGTCGTCTCCGTAGATTTCGGCCTTCATCTTGACGAGGTCGACAACTCCTCTGAAGCTGCCTTCTACGCCCACGGGAAGCTGCACGGGAACCGCATTGGCCTTGAGCCTGTGTTTGACCATGTCTACGACTCTATAGAAGTCTGCGCCCGTAATATCCATCTTGTTGACGAATATAATCCTCGGCACCCTGTACTTCTCCGCCTGTCTCCAGACCGTCTCCGACTGGGGTTCAACTCCGCCCTTGGCACAAAGAACAGTAACAGCACCGTCCAGCACTCTCAGCGAGCGCTCCACTTCGACCGTAAAGTCGACGTGGCCCGGCGTATCTATTATGTTGATTCTTTTATCTTTCCATTGAGCAGTCGTGGCAGCGGAAGTTATGGTTATGCCTCTTTCCTGCTCCTGAGTCATCCAATCCATGACTGCCGCGCCCTCATGGGTTTCGCCCATCTTGTGAGTCCTGCCCGTGTAGAACAATATGCGCTCGGTCGTAGTAGTCTTTCCGGCGTCTATGTGAGCCATGATGCCGATGTTTCTCGTATTCTGCAGACTGAATTTCCTAGGCATACTTCCTCCTTTCCTTTAAACTCTCAATGCTTTTACTGCGAGCCTGCGCTAAAATCTGTAGTGCGCGAATGCTCTGTTGGCTTCCGCCATCCTGTGTGTATCTTCCTTCTTCTTAACTGTACCGCCCTGACCGTTAGCCGCGTCCATAAGTTCGCTTGCGAGTCTCTGGGACATCGTTCTCTCTCCTCTGAGCCTCGTGTATCTGGTCAGCCAGCGCAGTCCGAGCGTCTGCCTTCTCTCAGGCCTTACTTCCATTGGGACCTGATAGTTGGCACCGCCCACTCTCCTCGCCTTGACTTCGACCTGCGGCATGATGTTATTCATGGCCTTTTCAAAGACTTCCAGGGGTTCTTCACCCGTCTTTGCCTTTATAATGTCGAAGGCATCGTAGACGATTTTCTGAGCTACTCCCTTCTTTCCATCCAGCATTATGTTGTTGATAAGCTTTGCTACAACGACACTGCCGTAGATGGGATCGGGAAGAATCTCCCTCTTGGGGATGTTTCCACGTCTTGGCACTTCTCTTTCCTCCTTGCGTAAATTTCGCAAATCGTCGGTACTCGATGCGAGTTGCGCACCGCCGTGCCTCTATCTATAGATAAGGGCACTTCGTTACCCGATTTAACTGTAATAATTTGTCTTCCTTGCAAAGAGCCTACTTTTTCTTCGGTCTCTTTACGCCGTACTTTGAGCGCGCCTGAGCTCTCTTGGCCACTCCTGCGGTATCCAGTGTTCCTCTGACGATGTGATAGCGGACACCGGGAAGGTCCTTGACCCTGCCGCCTCTGATTAGAACGACGCTGTGTTCCTGCAGATTATGGCCTTCTCCCGGAATGTAAGCCGTAACTTCCAAACCGTTGGTGAGGCGCACACGTGCAACCTTTCTGAGGGCAGAGTTGGGCTTCTTGGGCGTAACCGTCTTTACGGATGTGCAGACGCCTCTTTTTTGAGGAGCATTGGTGGTCGTATAGACTCTCCTTATGCTGTTCATGTTCCTAAGTAAGGCCGGTGAATTGGACTTCTTGACGGAACTCGTTCTTCCCTGTCTGACCAATTGGTTGATTGTGGGCATAAATTTTCTCCTTTCTTCTAATATTTTTTATCGCAACTGCCGAGTTAAATCAAACTGCGGCAAGAATGCGCACAACGGACATAGTTTAGCACAGCAAACGCATGAATGTCAAAGGTTTATAGCACTTCCATCTCATTAATTTGTTCGCTTATCCCTTCCGAGTCTAGAAGAACCGCTTTAAATTACCAAAACCATTCGTTATTAATATCGAAGGATTCCATGTACTCGGTATTGACGCCGTAGTCCACTTCGACATTCCTGTAGGTTTTCATGCCCGTTCCCGCGGGGATGAGCTTACCTATTATGACGTTTTCCTTCAGACCCTGCAACTTGTCGCGCCTGCCCTTGATGGCGGCGTCGGTCAGCACCCTCGTCGTCTCCTGGAAGGACGCTGCCGAAATGAAAGAACTCGTCTCAAGCGACGCCTTAGTGATTCCTAAAAGTTCTCTGTTATACTTGGCCTTCTCTCCGGACTCGGTCACTTTTGAATTTTCTTTCTCTATCTCTATCAAGCTGTAAAGCGCTCCCGGAAGGAATGTAGTATCTCCTGCATCTATTATACGATATTTAGAAAGCATCTGCGATACTATAACCTCTATGTGCTTGTCGTTTATGTCGACACCCTGGAGTTTGTAAACTCTCTGAACCTCCTTCAGAAGGTACTGATAAACGCCCTCAACGCCCTTTATCCGCATTATGTCGTGCGGGTTAAGCGGACCCTGGGTTATTCCTTCTCCGGCAGGAACTCTGTCTCCCACCTTTACCTTAAGCCTCGCGCCATAGGGGATTACGTAGGCTCTCACCTCTTCGCCTCTTATGCGGACTTCGGTCTTATTGTCCGAACGAAGTTCTATGGAAACCACCTCGCCGTCCTGCTCGCAGATCTCAGCTATACCCTTGGGCTTTCTGACCTCGAAGAGCTCCTCGACTCTCGGAAGACCCTGAGTGAAGTCGGTCGCCGCTAAAAATACTTTTCCATTATAAAAAGGGTTCGTCGTTAGTTGAGCACCTAGTTCACCTATGGACTGAGCCGCGATGATTCCCACCGCTTCACCTATATTTACATGGCTACCCGTCGCTAAGTTCCTGCCATAGCAGCTCGCGCAGACTCCCGCTTTGCACTTGCATGTAATGAGCGAACGGATTCTGACGGAATTTATACGCATGGCAGGATCTTCTCTGTTCTTGGTATCGTCGATGAACCTCGCCTGATCCTCGCTGATTTCCTCTCCGGCTTTTACTATGAGCTCCCCGGTGAGCGAATCCTCGACATCTTCCAGCGCTGTTCTACCCGCTATACGCAGGCGCAGAGGCTCTATTACCTCCTTGCCGTCGGTGAAGGCACTGACGGCAATTCCCTCATCCGTGCCGCAGTCGAGCTCATGGACGATTACGTTATGCGATACGTCAACGAGCCTTCTGGTAAAATTGCCGGAGTCTGCCGTACGCAGAGCGGTGTCCACAAGACCCTTCCTGGCTTCGTTGACAGAGATAAAGAATTCTGCGGCTACAAGACCTTCTTTGAAGTTTGCAGTTATCGGAATCTCTATTGTTTTACCGGCGGCGTTGCCCACCAGTCCGCGCATTCCCCCAATCCGGCCTATTTGAGTTCCGCAACCAATGGCACCAGAGTCCGCCATCATATATAGGTTGTTTTCCACTCCCAGCGAATCCATAAGAGCATCCGCCACCTCTCCAGTGGCCTTGTGCCATAGCTGAATTACCCTCTCGTAGCGCTCCTGATCGCTCACCAGACCGCGCCTGTAATAGTTCTCGTAGGTATCGACCTTCGCCTGAGCCGCATCGATTATATCCTGCTTACTCTCGGGAATTACCATGTCGCCGACGGAAATCGTTATCGCGGCGAGGGTGGAATATTTAAATCCAGTGTCCTTTATATGGTCGAGCACCTTCGATGTTTCGGTATTTCCATGCGCGCGGAAGCACCTTTCGATTATTTCGGTCAGGTCCTTCTTTCTGCACAGAAAGTTTATCTCGAGGGAGTAAGAATCCTCATCTCTATCGATAAAGCCCAAATCCTGGGTAATCTCCTCGTTGAATATGAACCTTCCGACCGTGGACTCCACGAGGCGTCCTCTCTCGTCGTCTTCGCCCGCAAAGAGCCTCACCTTGACCTTAGCATGAACCGCCACGTTCTTGGTGCGATACGCCATGAGCATCTCCGCATAGTCCGTAAAGACCTTGCCGTCGCCCTTTTCGGGTACCCTTTCGAAGCCGTCTGCGCGATTCTTTTCCTCGTCCTTAAATTCGTCTATGCGCTCTATGCGCCTGCCGTTTTCGTCCACCTTGACGCATACGCCCGGATGGGTTAAATAGTACACGCCCAGAACCATGTCCTGAGTCGGGGTGGTAATCGGCGAGCCGTCCTTGGGCGCGAGTATATTGTTGACCGAAAGCATCAGGAATCTGGATTCCGCCTGCGCCTCCACTGACAGCGGCAGGTGAACCGCTATCTGGTCTCCGTCGAAGTCGGCATTGAAAGCTTTACAGACCAGCGGGTGGAGCTTTATCGCCTTACCCTCGACAAGCACCGGCTCGAAGGCTTGAATTCCAAGCCTGTGAAGCGTCGGAGCACGGTTGAGGAGCACCGGATGATCCTGAATTACGTCGTCCAGAACGTCCCAGACCTCCGGTCTGATCTTTTCAACCATGCGCTTTGCGCTCTTTATATTGTGAGCCTGTTCCGTCAGAATCAGCTCCTTCATTATGAAGGGCTTAAATAGTTCCAGAGCCATCTTTTTAGGAAGTCCGCACTGATAAAACTTAAGTTCGGGACCTACAACTATTACCGAGCGTCCGGAATAGTCCACGCGCTTTCCAAGAAGGTTCTGACGGAACCTGCCCTGCTTTCCTCTCAGCATATCCGATAGAGACTTCAGAGGCCTACTTCCCAGACCCGTTACGGGTCTGCCGCGGCGGCCGTTGTCTATGAGGGCATCCACCGCCTCCTGAAGATTCCTTTTCTTGCCGCGCAGAAGAATCTCAGGTGCGCCCAAATCAATAGACTTTTTGAGGTTATTATTTATATTTATTACTCTTCTATATAGGTCGTTCAGGTCGGAGGTGGCGAATCTTCCGCCGTCCAGCTGAACCATCGGGCGAAGGTCGGGCGGGATTACCGGAAGAACTTCAAGTATCATCCACTCCGGGCGGTTCCCTGAATTCCTGAGATCTTCGATTACCTCAAGGCGCCTTACTATGCGTAAGCGCTTCTGGCTCTGAGCCTCCTTGAACTTTTCCCTAAGATCGGCCGCAAGTTCGTCCAGATCTATGGCCGCGAGCAGCTCTCTTATGGCTTCCGCGCCCATGGCAGCCTTGAATCTACCGCCGAACTGCTCCCTCTTTTCCCTGTACTGCTGTTCGGAGAGTATCTCCATGTACTGAAGGTCGGATTCACCGGGATCTGTCACTATGTACGAAGCGAAGTATAGCACCTTTTCCAGAGTTCTGGGGGACATGTCGAGAACCAGACCTATGCGGCTGGGTATTCCATTGAAATACCAGCTGTGAGCGACAGGGCAGGCCAAAATAATATGTCCCATCCTCTCTCTTCTCACATTGGCCTTGGTAATCTCGACGCCGCAACGGTCGCAGACTATGCCCTTGTAGCGCTCGCGCCTGTATTTTCCGCACTGGCACTCCCAGTCCTGCATGGGACCGAAAATCTTCTCGCAGAACAATCCATCCTTTTCAGGTTTAAGTATTCTGTAGTTGATAGTCTCGGGTTTTGTTACCTCGCCGTGAGACCAACTCAATATCTTTTCGATAGAAGCCATGCTTATCTGCAATGACTCGAAATTGCTTACTTCCAAAGGAATTCTCCTCCCTCTACTGTCACAGAAGCCTCAACAGCGCCGGAGAGTAAGACTTTTTAAGAAACTTGCTCTTTCTAGTCTGACCAGTTGGTCGATTATGATTATAAATCTCCTCTTTGCTATACTTTTTATCGCAACCGTCTGATAAAATCAAACAGTGGCAAGACCACACATATCAAGCACAATTTATTAAAGCGACATCTTGAATGTCAAAGGTTTATAGCACTTCGAGCTCATCAATTTGTTCGCCTGCAAATTCCGGGGAGGGTGGAATCACGGAAAACTCCCCCTGCTCGGCATCGGATGCCCCTTCTTCGATGGTAAGCTCTCCGCCTTCGTAGTCGTCTTCCTCGTATTCCCCGAAGTCCTCGTCTTTGATATTGAAGGATTCCATGTATTCTGTATTAATGCCGTAATCCACCTCGACATTCCGGTAGGTCTTCATGCCCGTTCCCGCGGGGATGAGCTTACCTATTATGACGTTCTCCTTCAGACCCTGCAGCCTGTCGCGCTTGCCCTTGATTGCGGCATCGGTTAGCACCCTCGTCGTCTCCTGGAAGGATGCGGCGGAGAGGAAGGAACTCGTCGCAAGCGAGGCCTTGGTAATTCCCAGAAGCTCTCTCTTGTACTTGGCCTTCTCGCCACCATCAGGCACGGCTGCATTCTCTTCTTCTATCTCTACGAGGCTGTAAAGAGCCCCCGGCAAAAGCGCGGTGTCGCCGGCATCGTCGATGCGATACTTGGAGAGCATCTGGGAGACTATAACCTCGATGTGCTTGTCGTTTATATCGACGCCCTGGAGTTTATAAACCCTCTGAACCTCCTTGAGGAGGTATTGATATACACCCTCAACGCCCTTTATCCTCATTATATCGTGCGGATTGAGCGGACCCTGGGTGATGCCCTCACCCGCAAGGACCTTATCTCCAACCTTGACCTTCAGCCTCGCGCCGTAGGGTATTACATAAGCTCTCTCCTCTTCACCCCTCACGCGCACCTCGGTCTTGTTATCCGGGCGCAGTTCTATCGAAACCACCTCGCCGTCCTGCTCGCAAATTTCCGCGATACCCTTGGGCTTTCTGGCTTCGAAGAGCTCCTCTACCCTAGGAAGACCCTGTGTTATATCGGTCGCCGCCAGAGATACGCCTCCCGTATGGAAGGTTCTCATCGTCAGCTGCGTGCCGGGTTCACCTATGGACTGAGCCGCGATTATTCCAACCGCTTCGCCTATGTTCACATGACTTCCCGTAGCGAGGTTCCTGCCGTAGCAGCTCGCGCATACCCCGGTCTTGCACTTGCAGGTCATGACCGATCGAATGTTGACGGAATTTATGCGCATGGCCGGATCTTCTCTATCCTTAGTGTCGTCGATAAACTTCGCCTTATCTTCGTTTATCTCCTCGCCGCCCTTTACGATTACCTCTCCCGTCAGCGGATCCACGATATCTTCCAAAGCCGTCCTTCCCACTATTCTAAGGCGCAGAGGCTCTATTACCTCCTTGCCATCCGTAAAGGCGCTGACGGCGATGCCCACATCGGTGCCGCAGTCGAGCTCTCTTACGATTACGTTATGCGAGACGTCCACGAGCCTTCTGGTGAGGTATCCGGAGTCCGCCGTCCTAAGAGCGGTATCCGCAAGACCCTTCCTGGCACCGTTGGCGGATATGAAGTATTCCATAACCGTAAGGCCTTCTCTGAAGTTCGCGGTTATCGGAATCTCTATGGTCTTACCGGCGGCGTTGCCCATGAGGCCTCGCATGCCTCCGATTTGGCGTATCTGGTTCTTGGAACCTCTCGCGCCGGAGTCGGCCATTATGTAAAGATTATTTTCCCTTCCCAGAGAATCCATCAGGGCATCAGCCACATCTCCGGTGGCCTTGTGCCATACCTGGATTACCCTCTCGTAGCGCTCCTGATCGCTCACAAGACCGCGCCTGTAATAGTCCTCGTAGGTATCGACCTTTTCCTGAGCCGCATCGATTATATCCTGCTTACTCTCGGGAATTACCATGTCGCCGACGGAAATCGTTATCGCGGCGAGGGTGGAGTACTTGAATCCAGTATCCTTTATATGATCGAGCACCTTCGATGTTTCAGTATTTCCATGCGCGCGGAAGCATCTTCCTATTATCTCGGTCAGATCCTTCTTCCTG
>JAAZLU010000251.1 GCA_012799165.1 Clostridiales bacterium | reverse complement strand
GTAAAACCAATTTGCGAAAAATGCAAGGTGATCAAGAGAAGAGGAAAAGTAATGATCATCTGCGAAAACCCCAAGCACAAGCAGGTGCAGGGCTAGTTTCGGTTTACTGTGTTCCGGCGGGCGGTTCATGCTTAGGGAGCTCAATGCCCCGGGCGAATAATGCCCTTTACGGAACGTAAATTATAAATAATAGTTGCAGTATATTAGGAGGTAAAAGTTTATGGCTCGTATAGCCGGTGTCGATCTGCCCAGAGAGAAGAGGGTTGAGATCGGCCTTACCTACATCTACGGCATAGGCTTGGCGAAATCCAGACAGATTCTGGAGGCATCCGGGGTTAATCCCGACACGAGAGTCAAGGACCTAAGCGAAGACGAAGTAGGTGCAATCAGAAAAACAATCGATACCGAGCATATCGTGGAAGGCGATCTGAGAAGAGAAGTTTCCATGAATATCAAGCGTCTGATGGAGATAGGCTCCTACAGAGGTATCCGTCACAGAAGGGGCTTGCCCGTTCGCGGCCAGAACACGAAGAATAACAGCCGCACTCGCAAGGGTCCCAAGAAGACGGTCGGACGCGGCAGGAAGAAGGGCAAGTAAGGAGGTAAGCTTGAATGGCAGCAGCTAGAAAAACTGTGCGCAAAAAGAGAAGAGAGCGCAAAAACATTGAAAGCGGCCAGGCTCACATCCAGGCCACCTTCAATAACACACTCGTGACCCTCACGGACCTCAACGGAAACGCGCTGGCGTGGTCTTCTGCGGGTTCGCTGGGATTTAAGGGTTCCAGAAAGTCCACTCCCTTTGCGGCTCAGATGGCGGCCGAGACGGCAGCCAAGGGCGCGATGGAGCACGGACTTAAGACGGTCGAAGTTTACGTAAAGGGCCCGGGCTCGGGCAGGGAAGCGGCCATCAGGGCGCTTCAGACTGCGGGTCTGAGCATTACGATGATAAAGGATATCACACCTATTCCTCACAACGGCTGCAGGCCGCCTAAGAGAAGAAGAGTTTAGTAAGGGAGGTACGAAAATATGGCAAGATATACAGGGCCTTCCTGCAGACTTTGCAGAAGAGAAGGGCAGAAGCTGTTTTTGAAGGGTGAGAGATGCTACAGCGGCAAGTGCGCGCTGGATAAGAGATTCTATCCTCCCGGACAGCACGGTCAGGGCAGGAAGAAGAGTTCCGATTACGGAAATCAGCTGAGAGAGAAGCAGAAAGCCAAGAGGTTTTACGGGCTTCAGGAGGCTCAGTTCAGGAATCTGTTCTCCAAGGCGGCAGCAAAGAAGGGCATCACGGGCGACAACTTGCTGATAATGTTGGAGACGAGGCTGGACAACGTGGTGTTCAGAATGGGCTTTGCGGCTTCCAGGAAGGAAGCTCGCCAGCTGGTCACTCACGGCCACTTCCGCGTGAACGGACAGAAGGCCGACATCCCCTCGATGCAGCTTAAAGCCGGCGATGTGGTAGCTGTAAAAGATAAGAGCCTGTCTTCTCCCAAGTTCAAGGAGATAAGGGAAATGACGATTAGCACTCCTGAATGGATAAGTATCGATACTCAGAAGCTGGAAGGCAGGTTGCTTTCGATGCCGACGAGGGATCAGATCGATACGCCGGTCGCAGAGCACATGATCGTCGAGCTCTACTCCAAGTAATGAGCTTTAAAAGAAGATACAGCTTTAACGATTAAGGAGGGATTACAAGTGGTTGAAATTGAAAAGCCGAACATCGAATGTATCCACTCGGAAGAAGATCCGGGTTACGGCAAATTTATAGTTGAACCCCTCGAACGCGGCTATGGGCAGACGCTGGGCAACAGCCTCAGAAGGGTGCTCTTAAGCTCCCTGCCGGGCGCCGCTGTCACCTCGGTGAGAATAGACGGAATATTGCACGAGTTTTCAACGATCCCCGGCGTCAAGGAAGATGTGACGGAGATTATATTGAACCTTAAGAAGCTTTCCCTTTCGCTCGACGGTCGGGATTGGGTGCGCGCGATAATAAATGCGAGCGGACCAAAGGTGGTTCTGGCGGAGGATATCATCTCCGACGGAAGTCTGGAGATTCACAATCCCAAGCTTCACATCGCCACTCTTGAGAAGGGTGCGAGCCTGTCCATGGAGCTCAACATCTCCAAGGGAAGGGGCTATGTACCCGCAGAGCAGAACAAGGACGAACACACGCCGATCGGGGAGATTCCCATCGACAGCATCTACACTCCGGTGAAAAAGGTCAACTATCTCGTGGAGCACACGAGGGTCGGTCAGGTGACGGACTACGAGAGACTTACTCTTGAAATTTGGACGGACGGAAGCATCAGTCCCGAGGACGGAGTTGCGATAGGTGCCAACATCATGAGGGAGCATCTGGAGCTCTTCATAGGCCTCTCGGAGGGCTGCGACAGAAGTCCGATGCTTAAAGAGCGCGAGGAGGACAAGAAGGAGAAGGCTCTTGAGATGAGCATTGAGGAACTCGAACTTTCGGTTCGTTCTTTCAACTGCCTCAAGCGTGCGGGCATCAATACCGTTGAGGAGCTCATTCGCAAGACGGAGGCCGAGATGATGAAGGTAAGAAATCTCGGTAAGAAGTCCCTCGATGAGGTGAAGCACAAATTGGATGAATTGGGACTGAGCCTTAAGCTCAGCGATGAATAGGAGGAGCAAATGACCGGATACAGAAAACTGGGAGTCAAGTCGGCTCACAGAAGGGCGATACTCAGAAATCTGGTTACAGATCTCTTCAAGTATGGCCGCATTCAGACGACTGACAGCAGGGCCAAGGAGACTAGAAGGGAAGCTGAAAAGATGATTACGATCGCCAAGAAGGGCGGTCTGCATGCTAGAAGACAGGCCCTCGCATACATTAAGGACGAGGACGTTGTAACGAAACTTTTCGAAGAGATAGCGCCCAAGTACGAGGAGCGCAACGGCGGATACACGAGGATATTAAAGCTCGGACCGCGTCAGGGAGATGTCGCGGAAGTCGTATATCTCGAACTGGTATAGCAGTCAAAACAGAAGCGCCCGCAGGGGTTTCCCGCGGGTGCTTTTTGTTGCTATTTAGCTTTCAGCTTCGGAAGTAGCTTGCAACGGCGGGACGCTCCCGCTCCGTGGCGGTTCCCTAGCGGTACTAAGCTTTGTCTGCGCCTGCGGCTTGCCAATCGCTAAGTACCGAGACCGCCAAGCCCTGCCTAATGCAAGCTACATTCCTCCGTCATCTTATAATAATTATTTCAATCAAAGAGATTTATATAATCCACAAAAGCGAGTGTGTCCGCGTTGCAAGTACGCTTGCGAGATATTGAGGTTTAGACTAAGTAACAAAAAATGCATGCCCACGTGCAAGCTAATTCCGAAGCTAAAAACTAAAAATATTTTAAAGATTTTTTGACTCCTTAGATGCGTCTTTCTTAAGCGCTCCCGCTTCTATAAGGGCCTTATTGTCTTCTAGCTTGCGGTGCAGGTAGTCCTTATAGAAGATATTGGCTATCGCAGCGAAGGGGATTGCCAGGACCATGCCGCTTATACCCGCCAGCCTGCTGCCGACTATTATGGCTATAAGTATCCAAATGCCGGGCACATTCAGGATGTTGCCGAAGAGCTTGGGCTTTATTACATATCCGTCTATGGTCTGCAGCACTATCGTGAACAGCACGAAGAAGAAGGCCTGCCAGGGGTTCACGAGTATAAGAATCAGTCCTCCTATTATGCATCCGACCACCGGCCCGAAGGTAGGTACGAGGTTCGTTACAGCGACGACCATGGAGATGAGGGCTACATAGGGCATCCCGGTAATCACCATGAAGATGGCGTTCGCCACACCGACTATTGCAGCATCTATCAATTCGCAGTATATGAAATGGACCAGCACTACATTGCAGCTGCTCCAGAACTTTCCGGCACTCGCATGGCGCCTGTCGGTCATAAACAGCCTCGTAAACGCTGTAAATTCCCCCTGAAGCCTCTTCTTGTCGACTAGGAAGTAAATCGAAAGTATGAGGCTCAGCACTCCAGACATTACGCCCGCACCGAAGTCGGCAACGGTCGAGAGCATGCTCTTTTGGTGAGTCATTATAAGTGAAACCGCCCTGTCTACCAAGGATCTTCCCGGATCCGTCAGATTGGACAGATCCATATTATGTTCGTGGGCCCAATCGTTGAGCTGATTGAGGTAGTCGTTTACGGTCCTCGAATACTGGTCAAGGTTTGATATAAAGCCTCTGATGCTGTTGATAATCTCGGGCGCAACAAAGCCGATGAAGAGGGAAGTAAGGATAAGAACGAATAGGAACGCAAGCACTATGGATATCAGCCACGATGCTTTGCGATTCTTCATTTTGGTGAAGAGATGTTGTTCTATAAACTTTACAAGCGGATTTAAGATGTATGCGATTATAAGGCCTGTAATTACCGGAGATATGGTGCTCCATACCTTAGATATTATGATGCCTGCGACTTCTATCCTCATCAGGAATACGTAAAGAAGAACCGCCGTACAGAGCGCCGCGGCATATTCTTTCCACCTGGGGTCAATTTTAAAAAATCTTTTCACTTCCTTTTTCCCTTCTAAAATTCTATCCTCAGTATAACAGGTATTGCCTGCAGGGGGGAAGAAAATTATATGTAAACTATATCATAAATGTTTCTGTACTATAGAAAAGCATAAACGAAGGGCAGCCATAGGAAGCTGCCCTTTACTCTTTTTATGTATCTTTTTAATTGGCATATGCCGGATTCTGCTGCGCTGCCCAGACCGCGAAGATGGCCTCGTCCTCGTACTGACGCATCCAGAGTTTATGGTAGTGCCCCTTGAGCGCGAGCAGTTCCGAATGCGTGCCTCTCTCGATTATCTTGCCGTCCTGAACCACCAATATGATGTCCGCATCCTTGATAGTCGATAGCCTGTGGGCTATAACCACCGAGGTGCGGCCTTCGATTACCGTATCTATAGCCCTCTGTATCCTCTGCTCGGTAAGGGTGTCCACCGAAGCGGTGGCTTCATCGAGCACTATTATTTTCGGATCCGCAAGAATCGCTCGAGCGAAGGAAATCAGCTGCTTTTCTCCCGTGGAGAGCATATCGCCGCCTTCTCCCGCATCGGAATCCAGGCCGTCCTTGAGTTTTTCGACCACGCCCTCCGCGGAGAGCATCCGAAGAGCTTCCATTATCTCCTCGTCCGTCGCGTCGGGCCTGCCGTAGCGAAGGTTGTCTCTGATAGTCCCGGAGAACAGGTGCGGAGTTTGGAGTACATATCCGAGGGCTGAGTGCAGCCAGAGCTGCGAGCGCTCACGCGCATCTTTGCCGTCGATCAGAACTTGTCCGGCGGTGGGTTCATAGAAGCGGCAGATGAGGTTCGCCAGGGTCGATTTTCCGGCTCCGGTTTCTCCGACTATG
>JAAZLU010000250.1 GCA_012799165.1 Clostridiales bacterium | reverse complement strand
ATACCTTGAATTTAGCGGAGGAAATTTGTAGTTGAATAACAAACCTGGAAATCCTAATCCATTTAGAGGTATAGGAATTTACCTGCTTATTTTTGCGACGGTAATCATGGCAGTATGGATGCTTCAAAGCAGCAGCCTGCTTTCGGGTACCGCACAGGTGAATAAGATAGACTTTTCGGAGCTGGTAAAGAATCTTGAGGAAGATAAGGTAAGGACGATAAGCGTCAGCGAGAGCTCCCGCAGATACGAAGGGCAGCTCAGCGACGGCTCCTACTTTATGGCAAACGCTCCGACCGCCTACGATATGGCGATACTCAGCGAGAAATATCTCGTGCCGCAATCCGAGGACGGCGGCCTTACGGTTCAGAGCATAAAGCCTTCCGTGCTTTCGTCGATACTATCCTGGATCCCGACCATAGCTCTCGTGGGCCTTATGATTTTCTTCTGGATGAATCTTACCGGAAGTGCGGGTGGCAATAGAGGCATGATGAATTTCGGCAAGAACAAGGCGAAGGTCTTCAAGGAGGGCGACACAAAGGTAACTTTTGCGGATGTCGCAGGTCTTGATGAGGAGAAGGCTGAGCTCGAGGAGATTGTCGACTTTCTCAAGAATCCCAAAAAGTATATGAACCTCGGTGCCAGAATTCCCAAGGGTGTCCTTCTTGTGGGACCTCCGGGCACCGGTAAGACATATATTTCCAAGGCTGTCGCGGGCGAAGCCGGCGTGCCCTTCTTTTCGATTTCCGGTTCGGATTTCGTTGAGATGTTTGTGGGCGTCGGCGCGAGCAGGGTTCGCGACCTCTTCGACGAGGCCAAGAAGAATTCGCCCTGCATAGTCTTTATAGACGAGATCGATGCTGTCGGAAGGCGCAGAGGCGCAGGCATAGGGGGTGGCAACGACGAGCGAGAACAGACCCTCAATCAGCTTCTTGTCGAGATGGACGGTTTCGGAATGAACGAGGGCATAATAATCCTTGCGGCGACTAACCGGCCGGATGTTCTGGACCCTGCAATTCTAAGGCCCGGACGCTTCGACAGGCAGGTCACGATAGGGATGCCCGATATAAAGGGAAGGGAAGATGTCTTTAAAGTCCATTCCAAGGGCAAGCCTCTCGGAGACGATGTCGATATTAAAGTGCTCGCAAAGCGCACTCCGGGATTCACTCCGGCCGATATAGAAAATATGATGAACGAGGCTGCGCTTCTCACCGCGAGAAGGAACGGCACTCAGATACATATGGACGATTTGGAGGAGGCTATAACCAGGGTGATAGCAGGACCCAAGAAGAGAAGCAGGGTGATGAGCGATAAGGAAAAGAGACTCACCGCATATCACGAGGCGGGTCACGCAGTCGTAATGCGCTCGCTTCCCGGCAGCGATCCCGTGCATCAGGTTACAATAATGCCCAGGGGTAGCGCGGGCGGCTTTACGATGTCGCTGCCCGAAGAGGACAGGTACTACATGACCCGCAGCGAGATGAAGGATAGGATTAAACATCTGCTCGGCGGGCGCGTCGCGGAGGCCATGGTACTCGACGATATCAGCACAGGTGCGAGCAACGACCTTGAGAGGGTGACTAAGATCGCCCACGATATGGTTACCAAGTACGGCATGAGTGAGATCATCGGACCTATTAACTACAGCACCGCAGAGGAGGTTTTCCTGGGAAGGGACTTTACATCCAAACAGAACTTCTCCGAGGAGCTTGCGGCCAAGATAGACCGCGAGGTCCACAATATCATAGATAAGGCTTATTCCGAGACCGAGGATATCCTGAGGGAGCACAGAGCGGAGCTGGATCGCATAGCTGCCGCGCTGCTCGAGATGGAGACTCTGGATGCGGAACAGTTCGAGTTGCTCTACACCGACAGCGCGAGCGTCGAGGAGCTCATGGAAAAGCAGAAGAACGAGGACGAGGCGAGAAGGAAAAAGGAAAAAGCCGAATCCGCAAAGCGCGCGGCGATGGAAGCCGAAGAAAAGAAGCGCAGGGAGGCGGAAATGGTTGCTGCTATGGATGAAGGCAAGAGAATCGCAGTTCTTGATGAGAACGGAAGGATAGTAATCAAGGATGCTTCGGAACTTCGCAGGCAGATGCAGGAGAACGAAGACAATTCAGACGGAGGTGAATAGAGCATGGCGGAGACTTTTTCCAACAGCCTGATAACCAACAGCATCTATCATCTGCTGAACTTCGAAAAGTACAGCAGCTTTCAGATGGCTGCGCGGGAAGCGGCGCTGAGCAACGCATTTCAGATGGTCTTATTCTCTTCGGACTTCAACACCTTGTTTTCAGTGGAGACCCGCCACAAGATGTCCATAGAGGACGCGGTAAGGCGCAGCGCGGAGATGGGACTTCCATATAATGCTAAGGCGACCAAGCTCGAACTTGAAGGAATAGTGGCACATTGGGGGTTCATAAACGTTTCGGGCGAAAAATGCTATCTGCTTCTCGTGGATAACGAGGATAATTATACTCAGGACGAGATAGTCAAGCTGGCAGAGATAATAGAACTCGCCATGGGTATGTGGAACTTTTCTCCGGAACGAAATCCCGTCGGAGAGTTTATAAGGGCACTCAGACGCGGCAACCGGGGACTGGCATATTCTCTGATGCAGGAACTGAATATGCAGCAGGACAAATTCTGCGGCGTATTCCTGATTCCCGATGTGAATATGGAGGCGGGCCTCAAGGAATTGTCGGCCTTCGAAAAGAATTTCGATATAAGGACGCTGAAGATGGCTACGGAGGCGGAAATAGCGGGACTGGTCATCGATTCGCCCGGTATTACAAAGCACGGCGAGGATTCCTGGAACAGCCTCGCGGAGCGCATGGCCGAGCACGGAGTCGGTAAGATTTTTCATGTGATGGGCACCGAGGGCATAGAGGGAATGTGCAATGCATT
>JAAZLU010000249.1 GCA_012799165.1 Clostridiales bacterium | reverse complement strand
GCCATCTGCGAAGCGGGATTTTATTTACAAGACCTAAAACGAGGCCCCCCTTGCCGATTCGCTCGTAAATCTTCCTTATCCCGAGCATCAGCTTCAGGAAAAGGCTATTTTCGAGCCAATCTCCTGCAGTGTGGAGCAGCCTTTCGATGCCTGCGAGAATCTTATTAAAAACGGAAAATTCCGCAGGGTCTCTGCGTCCGCAGAAGCCCTCCCATATGCGCCTTGTACGGGAGCTTTCGTAGGCCTTGCTCATGGCGAGGCTCGCGGCGCCCAGCGCGCTGAATCCGTACCATTCCTTCAGTTTTGTGACGAGCAGCGCTATCGCTCTGTATGCGAGGCTCGCTTTCAAAACTTCCATTTAATTGGCGCTTCCCTTTTCGAACTCCGCAGGCGGATTGTAGCCGCCTATCTCGACATAGCGTATAGTGCCTCCTATCTCGAAGGTCTGGCACTTGACCAGATAAGTTCTGCCCGCGCGCAGCTCCTGGCTGCCTATCTTGGGGCTCGGGGTATCCGGAGCCACCTGGGTCTTTATCAGGAATATTATATCCATCTTATCCGGATCCCTCGCCGTGACTATGCGCCCGTCATCGGTCACCACCTGCACCTCGTAATTTTCGAACCAGTAATCCTCTATCGTGGCATCCAGATACATATTCCCTGCTACCAGCTTCTTGCCGATCGGATTTTGATTTTCCGCCTCGATTACGAGACTCGGATGTGCACCTATCACGCGGACCTGCATGTAGCAGTCAACTTTCTGCGATATGGCATCCGTAACCGCGCTCCCGCCGATCTTGGTAGCCACTACGGCCACCACCGCGATAATCAGCAGCAACACCATAAGGTCGACGATGTTGATTATCCCGAACAATTTTCCCTTTTCATTAACAAGCTTCATAAGTTCTCCTTCACCATCCCAGTATTTCTATAATTTCGGCGGCTTTCTCATCCCATGAGCTCGCCCTTGCGACTTCTATTCTCATCTGCCTTTTCGGATCATCCGCGGGCTCCGCAAGAGCCTCCCTGCACTTCATAGCAAACTCCGCAGGACTCTCCGCAACATAGATACAATCTGTATAATCGAGCACCTGCAGCGGAACCAGAGTGCTGACGACGGGCTTGCCGGTCGCCAGATATTCGTAGAACTTGAGGGGGCTTACATCGCGGCTAAGCTCGTTGTCGGCGAATATATTCATGCAGAGGTCGAATTCCTTCATGTACTTCGGAAGCTCCGTCTGAGGCACCAAGCCCACAAGATTCACATTGGGGAAGTTCTCCGTCCACGAAAGATCCACGCCCGGAAGAGGCCTTCCAATCAGTTTTATTTCGGCATTGGGAAACTCCATCGAAACCGCCCTTATGCAATCGTAATCTATGCACTCCTGAAGCATCCCGACAAATCCCAGCTGCAGCGTATCACTTTCCTTTTCCATGGAGGCGACGCTGTTGAATAGCTCGAAGGCACAACCGTTTGGCACAAGACTCGTGTTCGGATTGAACTCGATAAGTCTGTCGTAGAGGCCTCTTGCGGTCGTAAAGACCCGATGAGCGCGGCTCGCCAAATCTTCTTCCATCTTGTCGACGACGGCGGGATCTATCTGCCCGGGATATGCCGAATGTCTATCGACGCAATCGTATATCGTGCGCTCCCAAAGCTTAGAGGGCTTTATGCCCAGCTCCGCAGCCAGAGGGTCGACGAGATCGCAGGACGAAGGGCTGTAGCACCAGAGCCAAAAATCCTTGCCGAAATCGTATTTGCTGCAAATCTCCGCCAGATACTTGGCCAGATTCTTCTGGTTTCGCTTGTTCAGCGCACGCACCCTGTTAAAAAAGGGCAGGACCGGAGGGGATGCAAAGACCTTCAAATTGGGCAGCGCCTGCCTGGGAGCAGATCTATGAGCGGAAAGCCTCGCCGCAGTAGCCTTGTCCTTTAAAGGCGCTATCATCGTTACAGGCGGGTCGACATATAAAATCTCGTAGCCGAGGGCCGCAAATCTGTTCATAAGATTCTGCTTCCTCGTCGGGTAGGGATAATAGTTCGATGTGGACAGGCAAAGTATCTTCTTGCTCATGCACTTTCCTTTCCGCCGAGCAGCCTCTCGGCCGCCTCGCCGTTTATATTCTCCATCTTCTTAAGGCACAAACTCGTCTCCTCGGCGCGGCTTCTACCTCCCTCGAGCGCCTCATCTATATATTCTATCAACTCTTCCGCAGTCAAATCTTCTAAATCTATACAGCGTCGAAGGCCGCTGTCCCTCACGAAGCTTTCGACCTTAACGTCGTAGGATATTCCCACTATCGGTGAACCCCCCGAAGACGCAAATATAAGCGAGTGAAGCCTCATCCCGCATACCAGATCCATCGCGGAGAGCATGCCCCGCAGCTCTTGCGCGCTGTACCTTTCCCTGCAGACCTTTGAGGGAACGCTCAGCATTGCTCCGAGCTTTTCGCCCACGGCGACATCCTTGGGATATTCCATGGCCAGAAAAACCGGAAGTAAGTCGTGATTATTATAGGCGTAATTCGCCGCCTCGGCAATGGGCGAATAATTCGAAAACCCCTCCCATTCGCGAAGGCAGAAGGCAATTTTCCCTCCGCTCTCGGGCACGCCTTCCCTTGCGAAGGCAGCGCGAACCGTATCCTCAGGCACCGGAGGGAGGCTCACGGTGGGATCCGCCGAGAGCAGAATTTCCGGGCGCTTCACGCCTATATCTTCCAATAGCCGCATGGAAACGCTGTCCCGGAGTGTAATTATATCCGCGGTGGCGTCGAGCACCTTGCCCGTAAGCCACCTGTTGAAATTCCCGCTTATCGGGCCTATACCGCAGCCGTACATGACGACCCTGCACCCCATCCTCTTTGCCGCAACGAGAGCAAAAAGATAAAAATACAGCGAGCGAGAAGAGGTTACATCCTGTATTAGAGTTCCGCCACCGGAAACGAAAAGCTTGGTGCGCCTGAGGTATTTGAGAAACCTCGGCACATTGAATATGTAAAATGAGCCTACCCCTTCCTTCTTCCCCGTCTCGACGGGCTTTCTGGACATAACATAGAAAGGCATATATGTATCTATCTTGCGCAGCCTGGAGATTATGGCATGCAGTATCGCATCGTCCCCCGCATTACCCTTGCCGTAAGCTCCGCAGAGTACCGCTCCGTAGCGGCCTTCCTTTCTGCGACTGCTGCGATGGATCAGCACCCTGTATATTTCCTCCTGATCGAGTTTCATCCTTCTGAGCGAGAATTCCTCTTTTGCCTTGCTGTGAAGGGCTTCGGCTAGCTCCGTTCTAAGAGCCGGATCCGCTGCGAGCTTCAAAATATGCTCCGCAAGGCACTCCGAATCGCCCGCTTCGAAGAGTAATCCCGTCTTTCCATCTTCAATGAGGTAGGGTATACCTCCGACATTGCTTGCAATCGCGGGGCAGTGCACATAGGCCCCCTCGAGCAATGAGTAGGGAAATGTCTCGGAGAGAGAGGATAAAACATTTATATCGACGCTCTCAAAATACCCCTTGGCATCCTCCACCCAGCCCTCAAAGCGCGTGACATCCGCTATGCCAAGGCTTGTCGCGAGCTCTTTGAGGCTCTGTTCCTCCTCACCGCTGCCCGCTATCGAAAGGCGCAGCAGATTGTTGCGCGCATAGGCCATAGAGAAAGCCTTTATGAGTGTCGAGATATCCTTGACGGGATTTAGCCGTGCAGCTATACCGACAACTATGGGCTCCTGAGGATTTTTTTCTCCTCTAGGCTCGGGGCTGCTCTCCGAAAAATCCAAGCCGTTATATACAGTGAATATATTCTGAGCATCGAAGCCTCTCTCTATCAGAAGCTCCCTCATCCTGTCCGCGACGGCGACCAAATAGTCCATGCGGCGCAGGCTCAGCTTGTTGATATTCCCATAAACCAAGTCGCGAAGAGGAGAGCCCAAATAATCGAGATTCGGGTCGGAATGGACAGTCGTCATAACCGGTATACCATACAGGCGCTTAACCAGAGCACCCAGCATGTTAGCCTTGGCTCCGTGGCAATGAATAAGCTGCGGACGAAATTCCTTCGCCTGATCGCAGGCAAGCTTTACAGCCTCGAAGATGTTTCCGTTGGACTTAACAGTCCTCGTATCTATTCCCATGGAGGGGGCTTCCCTCGACATGACATCGTCCCTAAAACATATGAGCCTCAGATCGTTGTCCCTCGCAACCTCTCGCGCGATGGATAGAATATGTGTCTTTCCCCCGCCTATATCTCCGCCGGCGGCAAACATCATTATACGCATGTCATCATAGTCCGATCTGCACTTCAGCATCCGGCTGCTCGGCAGCATCTATCTTCGCCGCGGCATCGACTATCTCCAATATCCAGGGCTGCAGAAGCTGCGTCGGCGTAGTTCTTACGAGCTCCAACTGAATCGACGAACTCGCATCGCCGGCCCTGCAAGTGATGGTGCCGAATGCGCCGTTTGCGCCCTCTGCCGTAAACAGGCCGCTTTCTTCATCTATGCTGCCTATATCGCCCTCCACGCTCCAACTGTAGCAGGCCGCCTCCGATTTCAGCTCCTGCATGCGCCAGAAGGCCTTAGCTGAAAGTTGGTAGCTCTGGCCTATAGCGACGAGCTGATCGCCTTGCGAACTCTCTCCCAAATAAGCGATTATCTCGTCCGGATTAGAGACAACATTGATAAACACACTGCCGCTCGCATTTCCCGCGCGAGCGCTCACGACAGCCTGTCCGGCCTCGCCTCCGGCCCTGAAGAGGCCATCAGCATCGATGCTGCCCTGCACCCCATCGCCGAGGCTGTAATGCACTCCATCGGGAACTTCACAAGGCTTGTATACATCGTCAACCGCCTTCGCCTCCAGCTGAAGGCTCGCGCCGGAGAGCAGATATTCGCCGTAGGGATATAGGTAGAGCCTGCTTGCTTCGCCGCTACCCTCGGCATCATTTTTAAAGACTATATAATTGCCGCTGCTCCTTATGCCCTTAGCCTGCGAATCCCTGTTTATCTGAGTTTGAGCTTCGCTTCCCGGAAGGGTCGCAAAAAGCTGAGTCGAGGCCCCGCCATCCAGATTTACCGCCTGAACGCAGCCCAAATCGAGCATCCGCTCCGCAAGTTCTGCCATGCTGAAGCCCATGGAATAGTTCTTTTGCCTGCCATCGACAGTGTATAGGACAAAGCTGCCGTCTTCCTTTATGCCCGCTGCCGTCCTCGGCGCTCTCGAGGACTTCTCCAAACCATCTTCGATGATGCCATCCTTGACG
>JAAZLU010000248.1 GCA_012799165.1 Clostridiales bacterium | reverse complement strand
CGCATCGGAAAGCGCATGCCTTTTATACTCTTCGGAACGGGCTGCGCAGTCGTTCTGCTCAATATCCTGCCGATCATCGACAACAGCTATGCGAGCGAGCCTTCGACCTTCAAGTTGGTTTCGTTTGTCGTAACGCTGGGGCTGCTGCTCCTCGCGATGGGCATCTACCGCTCGCCCGCGGTCGCGCTCATGCCGGACGTAACCCCGAAGCCCTTGCGCTCCAAGGCCAACGCGATAATCAACCTGATGGGCGCCGTCGGAGGAATAATCTACCTTGCGGTCGCGGCGGTACTCTATCCCGCGTCCAAGACCTCCGTTGCAAGCCATGTCGACTACAGGCCGCTCTTTATGATAGTTTCGGCTATTATGTTCGTTGCGGTTGGCGCACTCTTCCTTACGATAAAGGAGCCGAAGCTCGTCGCAGAGAATCTGGCATTAGAGGAGCAAAATCCCGAGTGGAATCTTGCCACCGCAGATGAGAGCGGAGAGGAAGTTCTCCCGCCGGCTGTTAAAAAGAGCCTCGGATTTTTGCTCGCATCGATCGCTTTGTGGTTTATGGGTTACAACGGCGTAACCACCTGGTTTACGACCTATGTCGCCGAAGTTATGGGTCAGGGGCTCGGGGGAGCTTCTCAGTGCCTCCTGATAGCGACGGCTGGGGCGATAGTTTCCTATATACCTATCGGTATACTCGCTTCGAACATCGGGAGAAAGCGGACAATACAGTTTGGAATAATTTTGCTTGCGAGCTGCTTCGGTCTGGGTTATGTATTGACTACACGCTTTAACCAAATAAACCTGATAATGTTCATAGTATTCGCCCTCGTCGGCCTCGCCTGGGCTGCGATAAACGTCAACTCGCTTCCCATGGTCGTCGAGATGTGCAAAGGTTCGGATATAGGTAAGTTTACGGGATATTATTACACGGCGTCGATGGCTGCACAGATCGTGACTCCCGTAATCGCGGGCACATTGATGCGCCAGATCGACTACAGGGTGCTTTTCCCCTATGCCTCGCTCTTCGTCGCTTTGAGCTTTGTAACCATGCTCTTCGTGCATCACGGAGACAACAAGGTCGCTCCGCGCAAGGGAGTGGAAGCTTTTGAGGAGATGGATTAGAGGCGCGGGATAACTAGCAATGCGATTGTTGTCGCGGAGATTTACTCTAATATCAGTCAAAAAAGGTCGGATTTTAAATGATTAAATATATACTTATCGCAATAATCGCTCTGATTGCGTTCGGGGCTCTGCTTCTGTTTTTGCTGGCGGGGCGGCGCGAACATCCTGCATGGAAGGTCCTCGGGAGCTACAGATATGCTCACCGCGGCTTTCACGATAAGCCTCGGGTGCCGGAAAACTCCATGGCCGCCTTTAGGCTCGCTGTCGAGCGGGGCTGGGGCGCAGAGCTCGATGTACATATCCTCAAGGACGGGAAGCTTGCGGTCTTTCACGATTCGGAGCTTGAGCGCTGCACGGGCGCGAGTGGAATAATCGAGGAGTGGGACAGCGAGCAGCTCGAAGAGCTTCGGCTCGAGGCTACGGACGAACATGTGCCCATGCTCGAGGAGGTGCTGGAGCTCTTCGAGGGCAAGGCGCCCTTGATTATAGAGCTCAAGACTTATAAGGGGAACCATGCGCGCCTTGCGAAGGCGGCCTGCGAACTCCTCGACGAATATAAGGGCGATTTTTGTGTAGAATCCTTCGATCCCAGGGCTTTAGCCTATCTTAGGCGCCACCGCCCGAATATCTGCCGCGGGCAGCTGTCGAAGGGCTTTACCAAGGACAACTGCGATCTTTCGGCTCCCACTCGTTTTCTACTGAGCAATCTTCTGATGAATGTAATAGCCAGACCCGATTTTATAGCTTACGAATTCGAGTCGCGCGATAATTTCTGTCTGCGGCTCGCCACGAGGATTTTAGAGCTTCGGGAAGTAAGCTGGACCATTCGAAGTCGCGAGGATATGGAGACTTGCGAGCAGGAAGGCCGCATAGTGATATTCGAAGATTTCGATCCGGAGCTTTAGTCAGAAAGGAGTAGCCCGATCGCAAGTGGCGAAGGGTTTATATCGGATAAATTGGCAACGAATTTCAGATCCTTCGATAAGGATGGAAGGATGATAAGGGGCCCCAGAAGCTGCGAGGGTAGCAGGGGCATGGTCTCCTCGGGCAGGGCCGAGGCTTCGGAGATAGGAAGAGACATTTTGGCAGCTGGCGGAAACGCCGTGGATGCCGCCGTCGCGGCGGCTTTTGCGCTTGGAGTCTGCGAGCCCAACGCTTCCGGGATAGGGGGCGGGGGCTTTATGCTTATAAGGGACGCGCAGGGCAACTGCAGCTTTATAGATTTTCGGGAGAAGGCTCCGATGGCTGCAAGGCCCGATATGTATACCCCTGCGGGTCCGGGCATGCGCAATCCTGCAGGGCCGCCGGATGCGCCTTTCGATGTTCGGCTCAGAAATATTTACGGCGGCATGTCGGTCGCCGTGCCGGGAAATGTGGCTGGTCTGCTCTATGCGCTAGAGAACTACGGCACTATGAGCCCTCCGCAGGTAATCCTTCCCGCCGCTCGCCTCGCTCGCACAGGCTATGTCGTAAGCCCCATGTTGCACGAGGATATGCTTAAGCATCGCGAGCAGCTGGCGCGCTTTTCGGATACCGGGAAGATCTATCTCGACGAAGGAGAGCCCTGGCCGGTGGGTTCAATTATAAATAATCCGGATCTTGCGGAGACGCTCGAGACCATTGCAAGCGGCGGTGCGGATGCTTTTTATAAGGGCGAAATCGCCCGAAAAATCGTCGATGCCTGCGCCGAAACCGAAGGGATTATAACGCTAGAAGACCTTGCAAATTACCGCGTGCGTCTGCTTAAACCGCTGCGCTCGACTTATCGCGGCGTCGAGCTTATTTCGTCGCCTCCGCCTTCTTCGGGCGGGACTCATATAATCCAGATTCTCAACCTTCTTGAGAATTTCGAGCCCGCGGCTTTTGAAATTAACAGCACGGAGTACATTCATCTGTTTTCGGAAATTTTCAAGATATGCTATGCAGACAGGACTCGCTATATGGGCGACCCGAATTTTGTCGATCTGCCTTTGGAGGGGCTTCTATCCAAGGATTATGCCCGCGAGCTGGCCTCTCGCATAAACCTCGGCAAGTCCATGGAACCGGCGTTCGGAGATCCTTTTAAATACCAAGACTCGTCGGGCAAAAACTCCTCGGCAAACGATAAATCTTCGCTCGGAAGAACTAAAAAATACGAGAGCCCTTCGACGACCCATCTTTCCATAGCCGACAGCGAGGGCAACCTCGTGTCGCTCACGCAGACCATAAATCATTTCTTCGGATCCTGCCTCGTGCCGCCGGGCACGGGCTTTATCCTCAACGACCAGATGGACGATTTTTCGATAGACCCCGAATCCGCAAACGCAGCGGCGGGTGGAAAAGTTCCGCTTTCCAGCATGTCGCCGACATTTCTTCTGCGGGATGGCAAGCCTTTTGCGGTGCTTGGAAGCCCCGGAGGGACTCGCATAATTTCGTCCGTGGTGCAGGTGATTTCAAAGCTGGTGGACCACGGAATGGATATCGAGAGCGCGATAGCCTCGCCGCGCTTCGGCGACGATGATACGAATAAGATTATTTACGAGAGCCGAATATTCGAGGAGACAATCGAGGAGCTCGAGGCCATGGGTCATACCGTTAAAGCCTTCCCGGAATGGGACCGCGTTATGGGTGCGGTCAACGCTGTGGTTTACCTTCCCGACGGAAGGCTCAAAGGAGCCGCCGACCCGCGCCGCGACGGCCTTGCGATGGGGATATAAAACTCTTGTCTTCGGACATCATGTGTAAATTCGGCGAGGCTTTTTATTAAATTTCCGCTTCAATTTTAGTTAGCCGTGTATAATCCGGCGCTTTTGTTATATAATTATCGTGGGTGTATGTTTATTGTCGCGGAGGAACTTCTATGAAAAAAGCACCGGCAGCGAAAAGAATACCAGCAATTTTGCTGGCTTTGCTGTTCGTTTTGACGGGCACCTTGCTGAGCTCCTGCAAATTCACGGAGACTGTTACGATCGACGAACCCAAGCTCGGAGGAAGCATTCCTAAAGTCGGGGAGATTATCTACGGTTTTAAAGTCGCCGAAATAAGGGACTATGCTCAACTCGGAGCGAAGGTCTGTCTTTTTAATCACGAAAAGACCGGCGCACGCATCGTATATATAGCGAACGACGACCCCAAGAAGGCCTGCGCGCTGAGCTTTAAAACTGCCCCCGCAGACGATTCCGGCGCCTGCAATATTTTAAGGCATGCATTGCTGCGAGGCTCGGATCGATTCCCCGAGGGGCCCGCTCTTCCCGAACTTGCGGCGAGCAATCTCGACATAAATTTCAATTCCTTTGTGCTACCGAAAGCGAGCTGCTATACGCTATCTTGCTTTCTTGAAGATACCCTGCTCGAATATGCCGAGCGAGGGATAGACGCATGCTTTAAACCTATAGTTTTCAATGAACCCGCCGTCTTCGACGCCGCAAAGGCCGCTGCGCTTGAGGATATCGCCAAAGCGGAAGGGTTCAGTAATTACGCCTATCGCGAAGGACTTAAGCTCGCTTTTAAAGGTGCGCCTTTTTCTTACGACTGCATTGGAACGCAGGAAGGGATCGAGTACGCCACGCTCCGCAATATCGAAACTTTCTATAAGAGATATTACAGGGCCTCCAATTGCCTCGGCATGCTTTACGGCAATTTCGAGGACTACACTAAATTCCTCGCACTGGCGGATTCATATTTTGTGAACTTCGACGACGCGCGCGAACAGGAGCAGACGAATTACGAGGCGCTCAACAGTACGCTCGTAAGACAGATCGAGTGCCCTGCGCCCGGCTGGGAGATTTTGCCGCCGAAGGGACAGGAGCCCCCGGAGGAGGAGCTTCAGTCGGATGCTGCGCAGGATGGCGTGCAGGGTGCTGCCCAGGACGCTGAGGCGCCGCTCGAGGAGGTAGAGGAGGAGCCGGAAATTCCCGCGGCGAATAGCTGCGTGTTCTACGCGATACTGTTGGGCAATATGCCGGATACCGATATGGCCGTCTGGGATATGCTTAACTTTGTAGTGGCCGATGAATCCGCCCCCATAATGAAAAAGCTTGCGGAGATATTCCCGCGCGAGGACTTTCCGGACACGAAATTCAGCTGCAAGGTGGAACTCTCGGGCCCTGAGCCCGCATTGATAGTATTTGCGGAGAGGTTGCCGGAGGACGGCGCCAAGTTGATGCGAGAGGCGGTGGATGCGGGCTGTGCAAGCATCGCGGAAGGCGAGGTTCGCGGATATATAGGATATAATATTCAGCTGCGCGCGCTCAACGCCGGCAGTTTCGTCAGCAAATGGGGCAACGTGGACACCGACAAGCTCTGCCTGACTTTGGTCGCCAAGTCTGCGGAGAGCGGAAATCCCCTCTACTTTATAGACTATACGAAGGCGCTGGGCTTTATAGGAGACTGGAATACGAAAGGCACGTTCGCTAAGATTTTCAAGAACTATACCGCCGACAACAAGCGCAAACTGCTTCTGACGGTGCATCCGCTGGTCGAAGAAGAACCCGCAGCGGAGGAAGCCCCGGAAAGTCCTTAAATTTGAAGCAAATATCATAATTTTTCTCCCGAATATTGCATAATATTCGGGAGAATTTTAATAAAAGAGGAAAAAAGCTAGAAATTGTTAGCACTCATGCTTGACGAGTGCTAACAACTATGCTACAATACAATTGGCTAAAAAAAGAGACCTGTGGAATAAATGCGCAGGGGGCTCAAAATACAAGGTTAAAGAACTGTAGATAATCAAAAGGAGGAGTTAGTATGTTACCAAGCATTTTTAGAAGAAGCAGATTGTTCGATGATTTTTTTGATAACTTTGAGGCACCGCTCAGACGCGTAAACTTTACGCCGCCGACTCTTATGAGGACGGATGTAAAAGAGACTGAGACAGGCTACGAACTCGACATCGATCTTCCCGGCGTCAACAAGGAAGATGTAAAGGTCGAGCTCAACGAGGGATATCTCAATGTGAACGCCACCACGAGCAAGCGCGTAGACGAGGAGGAGGGCAGCTACATAAGGAAGGAGCGCTACGAAGGCAGCTTCAGCAGAAGCTTCTATGTAGGCGATGCTCTTACGAACGAGGACATCAAGGCCAGATTCGAGAACGGAACTCTCAGGCTAAGCGTTCCCAAGAAGGAGCTGCAGAAGGAAGTCGAAGCTCCCAAGTACATAGAGATTGAAGGCTAAGGATAAAAGCCCGGTCGGCACCATATTGGCGGGCAGACGAGCTTATTTAAAATCAAGCCTTTACAAGTGAAAAATAAAACCATATAACCCATTAAACATAAATTCAAAACGCGCCCGCAGGCTTTCGGCCCGCGGGCGCGTTTATATTGCCGTGTAATTTCCTGCCATTCATTGTACAATGTCAATATGAGCAAAACGGAGAAAAAGAAGAACAACGCAATAGAGTTTTACCGCTTCCTGTTTTCCTGCATCATTTTCGTATTGCATTCGAGGCAGTACGGAGGATTCGGCAACGAGCCGGGGCATTTCGGGGGCGGATATCTTGCTGTGGAATTTTTCTTGATCGTAAGCGGCATGCTCGCTGCAAAGGGGATTGAGGCGAGAATGAAAACTGCATGGGTCAAGGACACTTCGAAAGATTTGCAGAGCTCCGAGGACTCAGAAGCGACGCAAGATGCAGAAGATGCGCAGGGTTTGCTACAGTCGCAAAACTCAGAGAGCTCGCAGGAATCGCTGCTTAACAGGCTTTGCAGATTTGCACCTGTGCGCGCATTTGTCGGACTGTTTCGCGACTTGTATTCCCGCTATCTGCGCCTCTATCCCGACTATATTTTGTCCATTTTACTGTTATTGGTCGTGCGCCGCGCGCTGGCGCCCGGCTTTTGCCCGGTCTTTACATTCAAGGAAGGCTTGGCGGATGTCCTGGCGATTCAAATCTTCGGGCGTAGCTATACGATAAACGGGCAGCTTTGGTTTGTAAGCGGGCTCATCTGGGCATCGCTGCTTTCGAATTTCCTGTTCAGGCTTCATTCGAAAATCTATTCTTATATAATTGCTCCGCTGTTTCTGGTAGGTTTTTCTGTGGCAAGTTGGATGAATTTCGGCACCATCGATCTTACTAAAAGCGAGCTGATGTTCCCTTGGGCCTTCGCGCGCTGCTTCGCCATGTTGGGGCTCGGGGCGACGCTTTCGCGCATAGATTTCAGCTCAATTAAGTCGGGAACGCTGAAAGCGAAGCTTCTGGGTCTATTGGAGATTCCATTGCTGGCTGCGGCGGTAGCGATAATGCACCTAACGCGGCACAGTTTTTGGGACTATGTATGTATAGTGCTTCTGGCCCTTCTTACTATCTGCGCATTTTCCGGAGCGGGCCTGCTTTCGCGCATCCTTGATAACCGCTTTTCCGGCGCGCTCGGTGCCATCAGCTACAGCATGTATCTTCACCAATATACTTTCCAAGTGAGCGCCCTGGTTTTATTCCCCGGTAGGGATTTCGCTACAGTGGTGCTCATATCCCTTGCGGCACTCATCGTATTCTCTGCAATATTAGAATTTACAAAATGGCCCTTCGCCTTCGGACGCTCAAAGTAGCGGCGCAGAAGAAAATGCCAGACGCCGTCTGGTAAATTTCGTGTCCACTAAACTTGACAAGTACAAGGCTTGCTATGCAGTTCTGGAAAAAGCGGCAAAAAACAGTGAAAAATATCGGAAAAAGCGGCGAAAAATGCCGAAAATCATCGGAAAGGCGGCAAAAATGCTTGAATTTTGAGCGAAAAAGCGGTAATATATTAATGTTGCAAGGAGGGGCGAAGTATGCTCAAGCGCAAGATTTACAAGCAAATTGAGGATTTCTATAAAAATCAAAATAATAAGGCACTGATGATAACCGGCGCCAGGCAGGTCGGGAAGTCATATATTATTGAAAAATATGCCAAGGAAAATTACTCGTCCTATATAAGAGTCGACTTTATTGAAAACCCCGAATATAAAGAACTATTCGATAATACAAGTTCCGCTGCCGATATATTACTAAAACTCTCTGCAGTTTTCGGCGACAAGATGATCCCCGGCAAGACCATCATATTTTTTGATGAGGTTCAGGAATGCAAAGAGCTCATAACCCAGATTAAATATCTGGTTTCGGAGGGTTCTTACAGCTATATTTTAAGCGGCTCATTGCTCGGAACCGTAATGAACGACATTCGCTCAATACCGGTCGGATACTTGAAGATATTGACCATGTATCCTCTGGATTTCGAGGAATTTGCTATCGCAAACGGCGTCGGCGAAAATATATTTGAAATGCTAAGGAACTCCTTCGATAAACTTACCCCTATAGACGAGTTTATACACAAACAACTCATGTCTCTTTTCGAACTCTACCTAATCGTGGGCGGAATGCCCGCAGCTGTTGCTAATTTTATTGTGACCAAAAACCTTAAATTGGTTTTAGATACACAGAAGATGATAATTGAGTTATATAAACGCGACATTTCAAAATACGATAAGGAGAATAAACTTTATCTTAACAATATCTTCGACCTTATTCCGAGCGAGCTTAACGCAAAGAATAAAAGGTTCATTTTAAAGCGCTTAAACGAAAATGCCAAGCTGTCCATTTACCTAAACAGTTTTTTGTGGCTCAAAAATGCCGGCGTAGCCATAAGCGTCTTTAATGCCAACGAAGCGAGGGTTCCGCTTGTGCTCTCAAAATCCTCGAATCTTTTTAAGCTTTTTTTAAACGATGTCGGCTTGCTTGCGGCTCTTTATGGCGAAGGGATTCAGTTGAAACTTCTAAACGGAGAGCTGAGCATCAATCACGGCGCAATTTACGAAAACTTCGCTGCCATGGAGCTTACAGCTCACGGCTTTATTCCCTACTACTATAACAATAAGAAAAAGGGCGAAGTGGATTTTTTGATTGAAATGGAAGGCAAGGTTGTTCCTATCGAGATTAAATCCGGAAAAGATTACTATCGCCATAGCTCAATCGATAAATTGCTGGAAAACCAGGATTACGGCATAGAAAAGGCCTTCGTATTTTGCAATGGCAATATAGAGAAAGAAGGTAAACTAATTTACTGTCCGATCTACATGCTGGGTTGTATTATCAAAAAAGAAATAAGCGAAGATATCATCCTTGAAGCCGACTTCTCAGTCTTAAAAGTCTAATCTCTGCACCCTGCGCGTCGTCATATTAAGCTTCTTTTACAAGTAAAGAAATTTACTTGATATGGGCCCGAAGCTCTGTATATAATTCAAAGTGTTAAAGTTTGCGCAGATGTTTTGCGCGGAGTTTTCAACTAAAAAGCCTCTCACGAGGGGAGGGCGGTATGCGGAAAGCAATCTTCCCCCCACATCAATTCTTTATAAGGAGGAATTAAGTATGAAGAAAATACTTTCTATCGCACTCGTTCTGGCTTTAGTCCTGGGCAGTTTCGCGACGGTCTTTGCGGCTGATTTTACAGACGTAAAGGACAGCGATAAGTTCAACGAAGCTGTAAATGTCCTTACCGGACTTGGGATTGTAAGCGGATATCCCGACGGCACATATAAGCCCAACAAGGTCGTAACCAGAGCGGAGATGGCGGCACTCATAATCAACTCCCTCGGTCTGACCGTTTCGGGAAGATCAGCGACGCCTTTCAGCGATGTTAGTGAAAGCCACTGGGCATCCGGCTTCATCGCCTATGCCGCATCCCTAAACATCATCAAGGGATATCCAGACGGCACATTCAAGCCCGGCAATACGGTGTCCTACAACGAGGCGCTCGCGATGATTATCAATGCCCT
>JAAZLU010000247.1 GCA_012799165.1 Clostridiales bacterium | reverse complement strand
ATACTTGGAGGGCTAAGTAAAGAACTTCCTCTTCGATTCTTTTTCCGACGATTACTGCACCAGGGTCGGTGCGGAGTTTTTGCGCGGGGTACAGATGCCTTTTAAGACCTCGGATTTGACCGCATTCGTGAGCGAGGACGGGCTCGATATGACGAGCATCGCGGACAATATGGTGAGGATTATGGGGGCGAACACGAAATTTGCCTATCGCGACGCCTATATTGCGTATATGGCGATGTTCTTCGACGAAAAACTCATTAAGGTTCTGATAAATAACGGCGTTTCTGAGCTTCGAGATGGCAAGTACAAGCGCTCCTGCATATATTTTCGCGCGGCACTTCTGCTCGATTCGCAGGACCGCGACGCGATGTTCGGCTATGCCTGCTGCTGCCGCGAGTGGTACTTGAGCCTCGCGGGCGGAGATGAGCAGGAGCTGGTGAGCCTCCTCAAAGCGGAGTCCACGGAATATTTGGAGTGGACATCCAGAATCTACGAGGATTACGCGGCGGCCTATTATTATCTCGGCTACAACTATGCTAACGCCGGGCTCTACGCCAAAGCTTCGTTCACTTGGAACGAGTTTTTAAGGCTCCGCGAGCTGCAGGGCGGCGAAGAAGAATCCCCGGAAGTCGAGGAGATTCGCGAGCGCCTCGAATCGCTGGAGGACCCTGTAAAGATAGAGGAGGGCGTCAACCACCTTATCTCCGGCAGATATGCCGAGGGTCTCAAAGTGCTGGAAACCTATGTCGGAAGCGAGTACGACGGGTGGTGGCCCCTGCATTATAATTTGGCTACGGCTTACAGGGAGCTGGGGCATTTGCAGGAAGCTTTGGAAGGTTACAATAGGGTAATCGCTATAAATCCGTCGCACATCGAAAGTTGCGAGGCCTTGGGGGAGCTGTATTCCGAGTTGGGCGATCCCGTAATGGCGGAAAAGTACAGCAAAAAGGCCGAGTTGCTGAGAAAACAGCAGAACTTGCCTTAATTTTAATTGACAAGAATCGCTCTTTATCCTATAATGGACAAGTCGCACAGCGATTGTATTCCGAAGTAGCTCAGCTGGTGGCAGCGCGTGACTGTTAATCATGAGGTCGTCGGTTCAAGTCCGACCTTCGGAGCCAGGAAGGGCGAGGCGAAAGTCTCGCCCGAATATAAAAGCATCGGCCGGGATGGCGGAATAGGCAGACGCACAGGACTTAAAATCCTGCGGTAGCGATACCGTACCGGTTCGACCCCGGTTCTCGGCACCAGGCAAATGTGCCGAAAGGCTTACATATAACACGCCAAAGAGCGTGCACATCGCGGAGTAGAGCAGCTGGTAGCTCGTCGGGCTCATAACCCGGAGGTCGGAGGTTCAAATCCTCCCTCCGCAACCATCAATAAACCCACAAAGTTCAATGCTTTGCGGGTTTTGTCTTTCTTGAAGATATTTGCTTAAAAAGTGTATTTGGCGCAAGTTTGGCGCAAGTTGAAAAAATATTGAAAAGAGTAGAGGCTGTGAGGTTGCTATGATAGGCAAAATTCACTGCCTTTTTACTCATCCGAGTTTACCCCTTACACAAAGGACAAATTCCATACATAAACAGCAAGATTACAAACGGTAGAAAAGCAATACGAAAGATATTTGATTACAAGGCTTTTAGTGAGATGAGCTTCATTTGAATATTAAACCACATACTCAATGTCTAAAGAACAGGCAGCATTATGCCGCGAAAGGCTCTTGACATGAGTAGCATATGATAGGCTATTTGCCAAGGCAATAGGGTTGAAAGCACGTATCTGCCGCATTGCTGAGTAATCATGTGCGACAGAGGCTCATGTCAAGAGCACCGTGGAATAATCTGCCGGCAGGAAAACATAAAAACAGATAAAAAAATATGTGAAGCATATAAATTTATTGACTGAATTACAGGCAAAGGGATTCTTGCCTACGATTACTTGACACAAAGTTTCGCGCAAAAAATATTGACAATAAAGCAGTTAATATATATATACTATAAACAGAAACTGGTTCCATAAATCCCGACAAAAGAGGTTCACATCAATAATCTTACACCACCAGAGCTGATATCGCGAAAATGGCAGGAGTAGGGAAGGCGACTGTCTCCATAGTTATTAATAATAGCGGTTATGTAAAAGAAGAGACCCGTGAAAAGATTCTGAAAATATCGTTTAGGAGGACAACACAAGATGAAAATTGAGAAGATAGAAACTGGCCGCGCGCCGCAGCCGGGCGGCTGGTATTCACAAGCATTTCGTGTGGGAGATCTGGTATTTACTGCGGGCGTCACCGCAAACGATCCCAAAACCCAGGAACTTGTGGGACCGGGCGACATCGTTTTGCAGACCCGACAGGTACTTACGAATCTGCGCGAAATTTTAAGGGCGGCCGGGTCTGATCTGGATCATGTGATTAAGACGCTGGTTTTCGTATCGGATATCGACCAGTTTGATCGTTTCAATGAGACATATAAGGAGTTTTTTCCGAAAAATCCGCCTGCCCGATCCACCATGCAGGTAGGAAAATTCATCGGGGATATGGTGATTGAAATTGAAGCAGTTGCCGTCGTGAAAAAGTAGGGATGATTTGAGAAAGAACATAAAGATTAATGCAAAACGCTTGTGGCAGCGTGAACAACAGATTGGCCATATAGGGGATGATCCGAAAGGAGGCGTCAGCCGTTTCGCCTGGACGCCAGAATACCGACAGGCGGTGGAACTACTGACCAGCTGGATGGAGGAAGCCGGAATGACGGTTCGGATGGATACTGTCGGAAACCTTTTCGGACGGTATGAGGGGAAGAATAAACATCTGGCTCCGGTCCTTACCGGCTCTCATCTTGACACAGTCCCTTCCGGTGGATGCTTTGATGGACTTGCGGGAATTATGGCATCCTTGGAAGCCGTTATGAGCATGCATGAACGCGGAGAGATTCCCGAGCGTCCAATCGAAATTGTCGCATTTATAAATGAGGAAGCGAGTCAGTTCCTTGGGGGCTGTTTCGGAAGCAAAGCGATGGCCGGGCAATTACCATTGGATTATACACAGACCTGCCGTCATCGTTACACCAATCAAACCCTGCATGATGCTATGTTGGAATTCGGAATGGGACTGGATCCAGACAATCTGCAAGGCAGTATCCTTCGAAAAGAGGATTATTACCTGTTCTTGGAACTTCATATCGAACAGGGGCGGTACCTTTTACAGAATGGGTATCCCATGGCAGTGGTGACTTCCATAGCGGGGATTAAACAGTTTTATATCACGATTAATGGAGTTTCCTGTCATGCCGGCGGTAT
>JAAZLU010000246.1 GCA_012799165.1 Clostridiales bacterium | reverse complement strand
TCATTATACAATAGGACGGGGCGGGATGGACAGGACCATACTTCACTGCGATATGAACAGCTTTTTTGCGAATGTCGAGCTGCTCGAACATCCGGAGCTTGCGGGGCTGCCTGTCGCCGTATCGGGAAGTCCGGCAGACAGGCACGGGATTATCCTGGCCAGAAATCAGAAGGCTAAGCTGTGCGGTGTAAAGACTGCCGAGACCATATTTCAGGCTAGGAAGAAGTGTCCGAATTTGCGACTTCTGCCGGCTCATCATGATAAATATGAGCGCTACTGCGGTATCATAAATTCCATCTATCTGAGATATACGGATATGGTTGAACCCTTTTCCATCGACGAATCCTGGCTGGACATAAGTGCCAGCCTCAAGTATTTCGGAAAGGACGGAAGGCAGATCGCCGACGAGATAAGGCAGGTGGTCAGGAGCGAAACCGGGCTTACCCTCTCGGTGGGGGTTTCATATAATAAGATATTTGCCAAGATGGGAAGCGATTATAAAAAGCCGGATGCCACGACCGTCATAAGCAGGGAGAATTACAGGCAGCTTCTTTGGCCGTTGCCCGCATCCGAAATGTTCTTCGTAGGCAGAAAGACCGCCGATCGCCTCGCCTCGATGGGAATAGAGACGATAGGAGATATAGCAGTCGCCGACCCTAAATTACTGGAGGTGGCTCTTGGAAAGCAGGGGCTTGAGATTTACCGCTTTTCGAACGGGCTGGACGATTCGGAAGTGGCGCGCTATACCGACCAAAGAGAATGCAAATCCGTCGGCAACGGGATGACCTTTCGGAGGGACCTTAAGGGCAGGGAGGATGTGCGCACGGCGGTAACCTCGCTTTCGGACAAGGTCTCCGCCCGCCTAAGAAAGCAGGGTCTCTATGCTTCGGGGGTGAAGGTCGATATAAAGAATCCTCAATTCTGCACGATTACGAGGCAGATGCAGCTGGAACGCGCGACCGACAGCGGCGCGCAGCTGGCCGCGGCGGCTATGGAGCTGATAGATCGAAACTGGCGCTACAGCGACCCGATAAGGCTGCTGACGATTACCGGAATAAATATATCCGCGGGGGAACCTGAAGAACAGATCTCGATGTTTGCTTGCGAAGAGGATACGAAGGAGAAATATAAGGCTATAGATTCTGCAGTCGATTCCATACGCAGCAAGTACGGCAGACATTCGATAATGCAGGCCGCGCTGATTGGGAACGACTTGGGCATTTCATATAAAAACTCAAAAGGAGAGGACATTGTAGATGAAGAAGAGAAGTAAAGTTATTGTTTTAGTGTTGTGCCTGAGCATCTTGCTCGGCGTGTTTACGGGATGCAAGGCGGACGAGGGTTCCAAAAAGCAGGATGCCCTATCGCAGCCGCTCAATATAGGAACTTTAATGGGACCCACGGGTATGGGGATGGCATCGCTTTTCGAAAGAGAGGATGAGGGCTTTAAGCTTTCGCTTTTTACCGCTCCGGATAAGGCGGTCGCGGCCATACTCAACGATGAGGTGGATATAGCCGCCGTTCCTTCTAATTTGGCGGCCGTGCTATACAACAAGACCGAAGGGGGCATCAAGTTGCTCGGGGTGAATACCGGAGGCGTGCTTTATCTGGTTTCCAACGGCGCGGAGCCTCTGGAAAGCCTGAAGGATCTTAAGGGCAAGACCCTGTATGCCAGCGGCATGGCTGCGGTGCCCGAATTTGCCTTGAATGCATTGCTCGAGGCTGAGGGCTTGTCGCCGGAGGATGTGAACACGACCTGGATGGCTTCGCACGCGGATGTGACCTCGACCCTGCTCACTGAGGGCGGATACGCCCTGATGCCGGAGCCGCAGGTAACAGTGGCTCTGTCGAAGAAGGATAGCATCAAAGTCGAACTCGATATAAACGCTCTGTGGAAGGACAGCTTAGGTTGCGATCTTCCCATGGGGGTAATAATTTGCCGCGCTGCCCTTGCGGAGAGCAGGCCCGGGGATATTGATTTTTTCCTTGATGCCTATCTTGCCGGGGTCAAGAGCCTCGAAAGCGACACCGATGCCGCCTGCAGGATTATCGAGGAACAGGGGATACTTCCGAGCGCAGGGCTTGCAAAGGCCGCCTTGCCTCGCTGCAATATAATGCTCGAGACCAATTATGAGAAGCTAAGCGCGATTCTGACGCCGCTGTTTGAAACGCTCTACGAGAGCAATCCGAAGTCCGTAGGAGGGAAAATACCGGGAGAGGATTTCTACTTCTCAAAGGATAATCCCTCGGACTACAGTTACAGGCCGAAGTTTTAAGCTTTAAGCCAGCATAAACTCGAGTGCCGGCTCGAAACGAAAAGACTATTTAATTAAAGATGCGAGAGCTTCAATTTAAAATAAAGATAGACAACGACGGGATAAGACACAAATTCAGATGAGAGAATTTAAGGTGAAGAGTAACATAGGAAAGAAGCTGGCCTATGCCCTGCTGTGGATTGCTCTGTGGCAGCTTGCGGCGACGGCTTTCGGCAAGTCTTTTGTGCTGCCTTCACCTCTGCTCACTTTCAGAGTTCTCGCGGATCTTGCGGGGCAAGCGCTTTTTTGGCACTCCTGCGCCGTCACCCTGCTTCGGGTGAGTTCGGCTCTTGCCGCCGCCTGCGCCGCAGGTTTTCTAAGTGCTTATTTTGCCTGGTATGCGCCCAGGACTAAGGATTTTCTGCATCTTCCGGTCTCCACTATAAAGACCGTGCCGGTGATGTCGGTGATACTGTTCGCACTGCTGTGCATGCCTTCCTTTGCCGTTCCGGTCTTCGTGTGCTTTTTGATGTGCTTTCCTGTTATGTACACCAATATACTTCAGGGCTTTGAGAGCGTCCCCAAGGGCTATCTGGAGCTCGCTCAGGTATATCGTATGAGCCGCGGGAAATATTTTTCAAGAATATTGCTCCCGGCGAGCAAGGGATATGTAAAGGCGGGTCTGGAACTTTGCGCCGGTCTATCCTGGAAGAGCTGCGTGGCTGCGGAGGTTCTGAGCAGTCCACGCACATCTATGGGTTTTCATCTGATGACGGCGAAGATGTATCTCGACGGGGCTTCACTTTTTGCCTGGACACTGGCGATAATCGCCTTGTCTCTCTGTTTCGAAAAGCTGCTCAAGGCGCTTTTGGGGAGGCTGTGATATGGGCGAAATCGTGCTTAAGAATATAAATAAGAACTACGGCGGCGAACAGTTGTTCAATAATCTGAATCTCCGCTTTGAGACCGGGAAGATTACAGCCGTGATGGGCCCTTCGGGTTTGGGTAAGACCACCCTGCTTCGCATAATGCTCGGCCTGGAGGATTTCGAGGGTAGCATCGGCGGTATGGAAGGAATGCGCATCGGGGTGATGTTTCAGGACAATCTGCTTATGCCCTGGCTGACGCTCAGAGAGAACATCGAGCTTATAGCCGGGATAAGTGCGGCTACGGACGAGGCCTTAAAGCTTACGGAGCTGGAGGATGCAGCGGACAAGAAACCTGCCGAACTCTCC
>JAAZLU010000245.1 GCA_012799165.1 Clostridiales bacterium | reverse complement strand
TACAACATTTCCCACCTACGGATTGGGAAACCGCAGGAAATGTTATATCACAACCAAGGCTGCAAAGGTGATACAACATTTCCCACCTACGGATTGGGAAACCGTAGGAAATGTTATACCACAAAGTTTGCGAGGCGTCTCGTCCATATTTTGCATTTCCCTTGTAATTTCAAGCGCCGTTTGCTATTCTTTTCTTGAAAGCAATGCTTTTCAAAACACAGAGAATTAACTCTTCGATGACCCCCATTGTCTAGCTCGTTAAGGAGGATAAGAATGATAACATGCCCGAACTGCAAAAAGGAACTTACGGATGACGCAAAATTCTGTGATGCCTGTGGCACACAGATTCCCGAAACCGTCTTATATGACGGAGAGCAAAAGAGCGAAGAACTCTCTGCCTGCCAAGAATGCGAAGCAAGTTTGACCGAGGAAGCGGCTGTAAGCGCGCCGGAAGAGCCGGTTGAAGAAGCGGCTGAGAAGCTGCCCGAAGAACCGGCAGAGGAAGCGCCCGTAAGCACCGGCGAAGAGACAGCTCCTCCCGAGCCCGCATGGGAAGCGGAGAAGCCCGCACAGCCCAAGTCCAAAAAGGGCATCATATTCGCCGCAATAGGTATAATAGCCATAATAGCCATCTTTCTAGTGGTCACAAAACTTGGCGGCAGCAAGAAAGCCTCCTATTGTATGTATCTTAAGGATGCGGAAATCTTTTACAGCGACCCCGCGAAAAAGACTTCATTGCAGGTCAGTTCCAGACTCACGAGCGGCGAGAAGGTCAGCAATGCCGAACTTTCCGGAGCCAGCTACAGCATAGGCTCATATATCACCCTCAACAAGGACGGTAATCGAATCTTCTTCCCCGATAGAATTTCACCTGATTCGGAAGGCGTCACCCTGTATTATCGCGACATTAAAAAGCCCGATCAGGAAGCGGTCAAAATCGATTCCGACATACAGTTCTACGCAATAGATAACAAGGGCACGAAAATCGCCTACATAAAAGGCTCCGACAAAGTCCTCTACCTCAGCGACCTGAATAACAAGGAAAAGCTCGCAAGCGGCATATATTCCTTCAATGTCAACGATGACCTCAGCAAAATCGGATATTTCACCGATGAGGACAGTTACTATATATGGTATGCGAATAAGGATAAGGTAAAGGTCGCAAGCGATATCGTATATATCGAATTTGTAGCCGAGGACCTTTCGGAAGTCTACTACACTAAGAACGAGTCTCTATACAAATATGTTGAAAGTAAGGCGGATAGCGAGAAAATCGCAAGCGATGTCAACAGCATAATATTCATCTACGATTCGGGAGAAGTGTATTTTACTAGAGGTGAATACGCAGAGAAGCCCCTAATCGACTTTGTAATGGACGATATGGCCGACTTCGACGCTACTGCAGTTGAACCGAGCTGGCCGGATTATCCCGATGCCCCGGAATACCCCTACTGGTGGAACTATAAAACTAACGAAGAATACGAAGCCGCAGTGGCTCAGTACAACCTCGATTACGCGGCCTACGATGCCGCATGCACCGAGCTGTCTCACGCATATGATGCCGCCTACGAAGAATATTGGGACAAGGTGTACAGAGATTATATGCGCGAAGAACTCGAGTACGAGACCATGTACATCGGCGAATTCGAGATGTACTATTTCGACGGCAAGGAAGAAAAACTCATCACCGATAAGCTGGTCGACGATTACGATATGAGCGTCCTGTATCAAAAGCCTGCAGCCGTAGTTCAGCTCTATGGTCAATCCGAACTTCCCACAATCAAACTCTCCGAGGTCGAGTATTATTACGATGTTATGGACATAGTAAATGAAGCGCGCTTTTCTTCCACCGAAAGATATGTGGTGGCCGGGCCAACTATTTCCCTGCTCGAACAGCACGAAGCTGAATACTTCATGATCTCGCCCGACGCCGCTGCCGTATACTTCTTCGATGATGTAAACGACAATACCTATGAAGCCGACCTGTACAAGGCGGAGATCAAGGACGGAAAGGTCGGAAAGCCGCAACTCCACGCGAGCGATGTAAGCAGCTTGGCTCTCTTCTTCAACGAAAGCGATCAGCTCACCTACTACAAAGATGTAAATTACGACAGCTATAAGGGCGATATGTTCGTCGACGATAAGGAGATAGACTACGATGTTCGCCTCTGGTACGTAATAGCAAAGGACGACATGCTGCTCTATTACACGGATTGGGACTACGACAGGAGCGAGGGTACCCTTAAGATGTACAAGGGTGGAACGAAGACAAAGATTGTGGACGACGTGTACGACTTCGATGTAGCCGAAGACGGCGAAATCTTCTACCTATGCGACTACAGCAACAATTACAATGCGGGAACTCTCTATCGCTACAACAAAGGAAAGCCGGAAAAGATTTCCGACGATGTCGTAGAACTGCTCTGGATTTCAGAGTATAAGATCCGGGGAGATTACCATGTCTGGTGACGTCTAATCCAAGATGTTAAATAAAGGAGCAGGAGATTCATTTCGAGTCTCCTGCTCTTTGTTTACAAAACAGCGAACAATAATTTTATGTTATTTCAAGCAGACACATCTCAAAACCTCCGCTTCGCTCCACGATTCCGCCAGCCTCTAAGAAAGTTGAGAGTTTATAGCAAAACCCTCTACAACTGCACCTATCATCATTAAGATTAGGCCGATCAGGAATGCAAGCTTTTCCATACTCGTCAGGCGAATATCCCTGATATTCCTCTTTAGTGTATCCCTGCCGCTGCTTTTAACTATCGCTATATGAGCGACGGCGCAGCATATCAATAATTGTCCCGCCATTTCCCAGAGACCCGCCCTATGCGCAAGATCGAAACTGCCTATAATCCTTGCGACAAGAGGAACAGCTTGACTCTCCACGGAGAAGGACCAGGTCCCCAGTACCACGGCATTGATACAAACAAGAGTAAAAAAAGCCGTATAACCCGCAGAAATATAATTCTTCTCGTTCGGTTTCTTCGTGGCAAACAGGCTCGCCGGGAGGATCACGAACACCGACAATAAATTGTAGAGAAATATCCTCAAACTGAGCTCTAAGACTCCTCCCGAATGATCCCAGTTCTGCATCGGATTTTTATTTCTCAAAAGACCCTCGGGAAGAAAGTAGTAGCTGAGAATTACGACCCCAAAAAATATTACAAAAAATATGACGAAAGTCCAAATAATTCTTTTCTTCAAGTTTTCGCTGCTCAATCTTTCTCTTATGTATCTCATAACCCTACCTCCGGACAGTATCGTCTTTTTCTAATGACTGTCGTTTGAGTTTAATCAAGATTCTCGTCCCCTGTCAACAACTCCTTTTACAAGCTCATTCCTATAAGATCGCAGTCAAATCAAGCTTTTGCCGCCATATTGAGAGAATTTGCCCGCGATTTTACCGAAATATTACACACAAGACCTGGATGCTTATGTTAACATTTTCTCGAGAAGGTTTATTGGGACAGACACTCGCGAACTACCATATCAGGGGGGTAGTGTTATTTTATTGTTTGGAGGTTGAGCTGATATGCAGCTTGAATTGAAAGAAATCAACAAATCATTCGGAGAAAAGCATGTCCTCAAAGGCGTTTCCTTTATCGCCGAAAGCGGTAAAGCATTCGGCCTTCTGGGTAGAAACGGCGCAGGAAAGACGACGGCCATACGCATTCTCATGGATGTGTTTCCCGCAGACAGCGGGCAAATTTTGGTGGACGGAAAACCCATCAACTATAAAGAAGTTGAATTCGGGTATCTCCCCGAAGAAAGAGGCCTATACCCCAAAAAGGTAATAGTGGACCAGCTCGCCTATTTTGCGGAACTCAAGGGAATGAGCCGCAAAGAGGCGATAAAATCCGTCGACTATTGGCTCGAAAGGCTCGGCATGAGCGAATATCGAGGCAAGCGCCTCGATACCCTTTCGAAGGGCAACCAGC
>JAAZLU010000244.1 GCA_012799165.1 Clostridiales bacterium | reverse complement strand
GTTCTTGCTCTTGCCGGAAAGGCGATAAATATTCTTCCCCCTCTCCTGAAGCAGATCGCCTCTGAAAGTAAGCAACAAGTTATTCTCCGAAATATTGGCATCCTCCAATGCCTTTTCGCTCTTATAAGGCACCAGTTTATAGTTATTTCCTCCGGCTCGCTGCACGGTAACTATCCCGTATGTAAAATTGGAGTACCTCGGGTCACTCGATACCTGAACATACATGGCTTCCGATGTAAAGTCGGCAGGAATACCCTCTAGCGCACCTAAATCTCTATCGGTTCTCCAGAAGAAATGCAGTTGATATCTTCCGGGTGCCATATAGTCTTCGAGCATGATTGTAACATGTTGAGAATCTGCACTGGGCTCGAAAATAAAGTTCTCGAGCGGTATTTCATATTCTTCTCCGTCTTCGCTGCGCAGAAACACTTTCTGCAACAATTCACTCTTGAAGAAGTTTACTCCTTTTCCGTAGACCGTCAGATACCTTATGTCCTGATTGTAAATAATCCCGGGAGCTAGTCCGGTAAGTGTAACCGCCGGGAGAGCACTGTCCTTGCCGGGCAATATTATGTGATTCTCCGTAGAGCCAAGGCAAAACTCCTCCGCATAAGAGCCGAGCTCGTTGATACTCTCATCCGTATTGAAGACCTTAATCACAAAGCTTCCTAATTGCGCCCGATCCTTCGGAGTAAACCTAAAATCGAAATAGGTCACTTTATTGTGCCCGCTCTTAAAGTCCAGGATTTTGGTGTAAATCGGATCGGCATTGTTGTACTTAATCCAGGATCCGTCGTCGGCCTGACGCTGGGTATCGAAGCCTATTGCATATGCGACGACCGTAAGGTTCTCGTACTCCTTTCCGGAAGACGAAGGGTTAGTGAGATGTACGTTTATGCGCACTACATTGTCTTCAACCTCGGGTTGAGAACCTTTATATGCCGAACGGGTATCGTCCTTAAACTCCACCTTCGACGGTGCTGTGGTGTTTATTATTATCTGATTATCTTTGTTTTTAAGGTTAGCGGTTACACCGTAGTAGGTGGAGAACTTTTTCTCCCCTCCGGCCGGTATGCTTCCCAGGTTGTAATACAATGCGGAAGCGCTGTCCGCCGTCCTCTTATCGTTAAGGGAGTTCGTAAAGTTCAGCGTCTCGTCGGGTGTGTAATCGAATACCGTCGATGCGATGTTAACCCAGTGCGCAAAGGTCATCCTATAAGGCTTCTCCTCCGCATACACGCTGTTTATACCGTATCCGACGATCTTTGCCGAATACTTGCTGTCCCGCACGAAATAGTCGGCCGGCATTACTATAGTCTGATCCTCCGTGCAATCCCATGCCTGTTCGAACTCGAAATATGTAGAACCCTGACCAAGCTGTTGATTCGGAACTTCGTAGTAGCCGTAATCGTTTTCTCCGAGCTGATTGTCGATGAGAATACGACTTTTAACATCTTTTGCAAGCGACGAATTGTTTCTTACCGTATAGCTTATCTGCGCCGTCCCGAGCTTTTCAGAAGCGTCGTTGTCCACGAGCATAATATTCTGCTCAACTTCGAAGTCTCCCGTTCTCCAGGTACTCCTTATAATATTGCCATCCGATACGAATTCAGTTACGACATTATCGCCAGTGCCAAAAGGTCCGTACTTCTCTCCGAACACATATTCTTTGTCTTCGCCCACTTTAAAAGAGGTGAACGAGGTGTCGAAATATTTTCCTCTATGCGTGAGAGCTACATTGTCGTCGGTCTTTTTTAGAATATCACCTTCGACAGTCGAGATAACATATCCTCCGTTTTTATTGTTTACGACGACCTTAAGATATTGGTTCGATATTTCCGTAGTCTCCGGTTCTTCGGCGATGGCAATCTCCGGCGGAATAGCGGCAAACACGAACACGATGGCCAGAATTATGGATATAAAACGTTTAAACATATTACTTATACCTCCGTTCTTTTGCATGCTCTCTTATTTCGCATGCACATACAGGATGTACGTTTTTCTGCCGCTATCCTTAGCGATTATAGTGTAGTATCCCTTTTCCGATGCCTCAAATCCCGTTAAGGGGTCGAACTCCTCCGCATACTTCATCTGCGCTTCGGTTTTGGTTTCTTTGGCGTAATAGTACTTGGCAGTCGGACTCGGGTCAGTAATGGCGATATTACCAAGCTTAAGGGCGATGGTATCGCCAGAATAAACGGACCTGCCGTTTACCTCAAAGACATACAGTTCCTTCACAACAAATACGCTATATTTCTTTTCGGATATATTATCGAGCCTGTCCTCGGCAGTTATTATAGCGGAGTAGCTTCCGGGTTTATTGAGATTTACACCGCTCACATCGATGTCCATGCTTACCCCTTCGCCGATTTGAGCAATTAAACTCTCTTTATACGCGTCCACCCTATTCGGATCATTTGGATCGGGCGCGAGCTCGAGAGGCTTATTCGCTCCGGACTGCAGGTCCACAACCTCCACATTCTTTGCGATTGCAGTCTTCAGCGCCTCCGCAGTGCCGCCCGCCTCAAAGAATAAGGTGCCTCCGCTGATTCTTATAAGCGGACCGCTCTTGTCTATCATGGAGATATTGAACTCTGCAGCATTTTCGTTGCCGTAGCTATCCTTTGCGACAACTCTATAGAATCCGTTTCTGGAAATGACCAGGTTGTAATTATAGTCGTGGTATACATCCCCTGTTATCTCGTTTGATGCAAAATCGTCCTTTACATTTGTGACGGCTTCCTTCTTGAGTTCAAAGCCGGGATCATCTTCCTGTGCAGATTTCGTCATCGTCTCCACTTTTACGGTGATTTCACTATCGAGGCTCTTGTTGTCGTGGATATCCAGAAGTATACGAACATCTTTGCTCGTGAACCAACCACCGGCCACATAAGCTTCGTCAGCAGAAAGATTCTTTCCGTCACCGACAAAGTCGATGCTGTGCCCGATTGTGGGTCCCTCATCGTCAATCTCCGTTATAAGCGGATAGTCCGAGAAGACGTTTCCGGCCTCATCCGTAAAGCTGAGGAACTTTGTGCCATTTTCTTTAAAGGTTATAGTATGCTCTTTCTTATACCCGTCCTTATGTCCCTGATCATATTGTCCTTCTGCAATCTTCTTGCTTTCCTGCAGCAGCATGACGGGCTCGTCGAAGCTGTATATTAGCGTTACCATGTTATTCGCAACATTCCTTGTCGGAGCGCCGCCCTCGAGCACCGGAGCTTTCTTGTCAATTCCACTAACCGGACCGTCCTCCGGGCGCCATAGCGTCGTAGCGTTACGCTTGAGATCGTAAACCGTGAGCTTCGCCCGGCAGTTTTGTTTAAATTCAACCGTAATAGAGTTGTTTCCGGTCTCGACGACCACGTAGTTGGCTGTAGGCGTAAGTTCCGTCACATCTCCGACATCCGCAAAAGCCTGAACCTTCGCACCGCTCAGCTGCTCGTTAAATCGTATAAACAGACTTATACTGCTGTTTGTCGGCGTTTCTATAAGTTCCTTTATGAGCTGCTTCGTCGCTTCGTCCATTATTCCTGTCGATGTTACATTGGATGTCCCCTGCCAGGCCTCGCCGAGATATACCGGCGCGTCTTTATCGATGCTGAACACCCCGATCGGAACGGTCCCTATATTGCCGGCCTTATCCAGCAACACAAACTTGCCAGCACCGTTTACATGGAGAGTTACATAATATCCGCGCGTTGCGTCCTCTTCCATCTTAAACGGCGTTCCGTCTATCATCGTCCCTGTCAGATACACGCCGTTTTCAGCAAGATCGCTAGCTTCAGTTTCAAGATACGCCCTTATATTATCTGCGTTATCAGGATCGACTTCGTATTTAATCTTGCCCGAAGGAGCGCTCAGGTCTATGGTATTCGCAGGAAGTACAACGGGAACGTTGAGAGTATTTCCTGCAAGAACCCCGCTGAGAGTCAGATTGACCACTCTCTCCTCGCTGCTTTCCGTGCTGAATATGACTAGCTTTTCTTTCGCATAAACCGACGCGCCATCCGGCAGAGCACCGTTTACCGCAATCGTGCAAGGAACAAGCTTGCCGGAAACATTCAGCGCCTCTATCCTTACGGATACGGCATTGTTAACCAGACCGAGCTTGATTTCCGAAAGCGGATCGCTCGATTCAAACTCTCCTATGCTGCGGAAAGTGTTTCCGGCAGGCGTCTGATATGTAAGGCGATATCCTGTTATCGTCCTGTCGAGCCTCTGCGAAAACTCAATCCCGGAAGCATCGGCAGTATATGTTCCTATGTTGCCCGCACTGTCGCGGAAGCGGAAGGTATAAACTCTCTGCGCCTCCGGCGTATCTATGCTGAAGCTGACCGAAGAGGGTGCAATCCCACCTTCCTGATCCGGTATCATAGTTACATCGTCCTCGCTGAATCCTACAATCGAATATGTTACAGAGTAGTAGCGCAGCAGCGTCTGACCATTGTCATCCACACCCAGCTCCGTTTCCGAACTGAAGTTGACGAGCGCTTCGGGGGCTTCTTTATCTATATTGAGTATGGGAACGGTAAATGTTCTGCTTGTTGCAGTTTCCAAATTATTGAGAGTGTAGCTTAATGTTCCGTTCTCAGTAAATGTAAACTCGCTATCCCCCACAACCCTCAAGTTCGGAGTTTTGCTTACGTCGATTGACACTTTTACATCTGCCGATACCGGCGTCTGAGCTGTTATTACATTGCCGTTTGCGGTAAATGTCAGAGTGTGAGCAAAAGCCGTGCCGCAGATATTCGCATAAACTTCTTCGAGCATCCTCTCGCCGAAGAGGTCTATATATTCTACCGGCACCAATCCGTCGCTGTAGAAAGCTAGCTTGTCGGATGAATACGAGAACGCGTAATCGCCCTCGATGCCGGCGAGTTTTACCGGAACGCTGAAGTCGAGCGTTTCTCCATACTTGTACTCCTTATAGCCGTCCGCGTTCTTCGCATTTGTAATTTCCGGCTTTGTGCCGCCAACAGGCGTAGTGAAATTGTGGATATACTCCGTGCGCCTTCCGGAGGGTTTCTCTATAATGACAGTTACAGATCTCAGCAGAACAGCAGGACTGGAGTCTGAATATTTTACGTAAATTTCTGCGCTTATTTCTCCACTCTCCGCGTTGAATCCTCCCGAAATCATCCCCGGTACACTTTTCAGATTATCTTCGTCTATGCCATTCACAGCGAAAACACCCTGTGGCACGGCACCTGCTGTAGTCGTTCCCAGGAGAAGCTCCGTATAAGCATCATCAAATTTAAGATAAACATTGCTGACAGTTTCGTCTGCTTTGGCACTGATTGTAAACTTTCCGTTACCGGCAGTGACAGTCGGGGCTGTGTCAAAGGTCGGGGGGTCGGTATCCACGTTGTTTATGTAATAGCGCGGTCCGCCGCTTTCCAAGCCTTCATTAGTCGGTGAGACGGATTTGCCGTTAATCAAAACATAATCGTTGGAATTTCCGGCATTGTCGTAGACATCCGTCCTGAAAAAGCCCTTACTTGTAAAGTGATATAGCCCTCCTTCGTCGGGCTTAACCCTTATATACGCAACCTCTTGTCCATCCATGTATTCGAAGCCCATCCCATTGAGCTTGTCTTCATTCGGTATGGCATCGAGATTATCATCGGCCGTCGGTTTGCGCCAGGCTTCAAATGGGTAGATCACATCGCCGAAGAGGTTGGTCCTTGGGGAAATCAATGCAACTTCCGGCGTATCTATAAGGACTGTGCCGTCGGGCATCGTCTGCGTGTCGGTGAGCGATTTAAGCTTAAGAAGCACCTCGCCTACCTCTCTCTCGGTTTCTGAAACATAAATGTCGAAGATCGGAGCTACATTATCGCGTCGAAGCTTAAGCACATACAAAGGAGTTTCTGTGCCCCTTTCCGGATGCACAAACTTGTAGTACAGGGTTACCTCTTTAACTTTGCTCTTGTCGTTGTCGAAAAGGTGCTGTCCTATATCGTACAGTCCTGAGCCGAAATATCTATCATAATCGTGCGTGAACTCAAGAACATCGAAAGGTCCGTTCGGATTTGTTCCAATATACAGCTTAAGCTTTACAGTATTGTTTTGATCCACCTTATCCGAACCGGGCTCATTCATGACAGGCGAAGTAAAATAGGCGATATCGCTCGTCGAATAGCGTCCTTGCGGACCGGAGAAGCGAAGATATGCGTTCTCTTTTTGAGCTTCGAAGTAATCAGTTTGTACAGTGTAAACCGGTATGCTACTCGTTATGTCGTTTCCGTTTTCGTCGAAGACCGCCTCTACATTTTTCGGAGTGTATCCGTACTGATCATCAAAGTCCGTTGTCTTATCGTAGTCTTCGTTATCTTCCACGACTGCTTCGACAAATCCTGTCGGCATCTCGCAGAAAGCATAATGTGCAATCGCTGTTTTTGTTTGCGGTATTACATGAGTACCGTCGCTTATGTAGCGCATATTAATCGCAAACTCGTAGCGTACAGGCAATACAGTATCATCACCATATCTGTCCGGTCCTATTTCGGCATATTCATGCGAGACGATGCTAGGATCAAAGTCGACAATCACGGTCTTGCTGCCGTCGGGAGAATTGGTGAGCTGCAAATCGCTGAACTTCCACCTTCCCACCTCTTCGCGAGCTTTAGTTTCATCAGCATCCCACATTGTATTTCCAAGGTAGTAGACCTTCTCCAAAGTTATGTAACTATTGTCCATATCGGCGCGCTCAAATCCCGTCGTGGGATCCGGAGCGATGGAAAACTCAGCCTGCGCAAAACCGAAGAGGCTCGGGGTGTTGATGGGATAAGAATAACGCACGCCGGTCGCTGGATTTATATCGTTCGGCCATACCAAGCCCTTGCCATCGGCATTTCTCACATAGTCGACTCTTTGTCCTGCACTGTTGCAGGTCGAAAAACGGGTCTGTGTAAAATCAAGCTCGGGCGCACTGTAAACGGTGTCGAACTCTATCGTTCTTATAAGCCAATCGTACACAAGATACTGGCCATACTCATTTTGCACTACGGTGCCAAAATCTTTTGAAACACCTACCACAAGCATTATGGGACGCGAAGATTCGCTCGGAGAAATAACATTGCCTCCATAGTATTCTCCGTCTTCAATCTTAATTACCTTTGTACCGGCGGTCATCGCAACATTAATATGCGTAGTATTATAGGGATGCTCTTCGAATTCGCCTTCAAGGGCTTGCAAGACGGCTTTTCCGTCTCTAGCATAAGCTCCATAGGCGCTAATAAACGCTTCTTTATACGCCGCAGCCGGATCCGCTACGGCAGGCTTCTCCGCCCAGAAGTAGAAATAGGATGACCCGTTGAGTATTGTAATATTAGCGGTCGGATATTCTTCCCCCAGCCAGTAAGTATCATTAGTTGCCTCGGGATTATTGAGCCTTATTTCTGTAAAGCTCCTATCGTAATCGACAGGTACTTTAAGAGCTTCACTCTCGTGTCCGTTTGAATCTTTTGCCTTTATCCATACAACTTTTTCATAAACTTTATTCTCGGTAAGACCTGCAGGCGCAAGAATTGTACATGCCTTTCCGCTGGCTTTGGGTCCATATGTCGGCTCTACGGTATCGCTGTCGGAATAACCATATTTGTAGCTCACAATGTCATCGACATCGTCAATTACAAGATCGATTACTTCGCGATCCACCGAGGCTTTAAGCCTCGGCGCCATATTATCGTAACCCGCCCAGGCCGGCGTCGATATGGCGGAAAAGGTCTGTGTCTTGCTTCCCACATTTCCGGCCTCGTCCGTTACGCTTACACTCACCTCGATGCTGTCC
>JAAZLU010000243.1 GCA_012799165.1 Clostridiales bacterium | reverse complement strand
CCTAAGGGAAGGCGGGGCACTGAAGGACATCGCTCCCACTATTCTGGAGATTTTGGGGCTAGAAAAGCCCGAAGAAATGAGCGGAACGAGTCTTTTAAAGGTCCTCTAACCGCGCCCACAAATCCATTCTTTTCCTCAAGTACTATATCACAACCAAACATATCAAGGTGATACAACATTTCCCGCCTACAGATTGGAAATCGAAGGAAATGTTATATTTTCTAATATTAAACAGGGCCGTTCAGGCCCTGTGCTATTTTATACTATTTAAATGCAACTAAACCCTAAATTTCAATAGATTCCGAGGAAGCACTCATCCCTTGTATTCTCTGGTGCTCCTAAGCGACATCGCCGCACATTCTCCGGCTATGCTACCCGTGGCGAAAGCCCAACTCAGATTATAGCCGCCGCAGGGCCCATCCATATCCAGCATCTCTCCTGCAAAATAGAGATCTTTGACCTTTAGGCTTTCCATCGTCGCTATCTTAATTTCATTGAGTGCGACGCCGCCCGAAGTAAGCTGCGCGTCTGGCCAGCCCAAAGTGCCCTTTACTTCGTAACGCAGATCCTTTATAAGACGGGCAAGTTTCTCCGCATCTCCATCGCTCCTACTCTCGAGCATGGTGGCCAGCTTCGCCGGCAAAAGTGCATCCAAAAAGAAACTGCCGAACTTCTTGAATCTATCTTCAAGCTTTAGCTCAAGCTCCGCTTCATGCAAGTCGGGCATAAAATCCAGACTCAGGCTGTAGCTGCTCCCCTCTTCAAAGCGACATTTTCCGGAGATATCCATTACGCAGATCCCACTTATATAGCCCTTTTGAAACTGCACTTCCCCCGGACTCTGAGCGATCGGAAGCTCCGCCGCGTCTCGTCTTCTATAAAGACGCGCAAGAGCCCTTGCCCTGGTACCCGCAAGGCTCTCGTCGACATCGCAGTTTATTCCCACAAGCGCAGGTATCGGCTTTATCACGCTGTGCCCGAGCGACTCGGCTATCTTAAGGCAGCGACCGTCCGAGCCGTATTGAATACCCGCCTTGCCTCCCCCTGCGAGTATCAGCCTGCAAGCATGAACCACCCGCCCGTCCGCGCTCTCCAGCTCAAATATGCCGCCCATGATGACGCGAACCGATACCAGCTCGAAATTGTTTATCAAAACAGGACTTTTGCCGTTAATTTCGCTAAAAGCTGCCTGGTTCAATGCCTTAACGACGGACGAAGCCTGAAAGCTCGCAGGATAAAGTCTGCCGCCCTCCTCTTCAACAAGCTCGATGCCTATATCCTCAAACATACTCCGCAGCCTCTCGGGGCTCCTGCGCTCAAATACGCTTTCCGCATACTCCCTCGCGCTGTAATTACCCGCGCAGGAATAATCAAGAAACGTCGCATCCTTATTGAGCAGATTGCAGCGGCCGTTCCCCGTCGCATAGAGCTTCTTCGCAGGCTTATCATTTTTTTCAAGGACGACGATCCTTGCGCAATCAGTGTGTTTTCTTGCCTCTATGCAGGCGGCGAGGCCAGAAGCCCCCGCTCCCGCTATAGCGATATAATAAATTTCTTTTCCGCGTCCGGACATCATTCTGCCTCCTTCCCCGCCCCCGCCTCTTCGGCGGGTCGGCGTTCTATCGACCTTCAATCAGTCCGAATATTCTTCCCGGCTCATATGATTTCTCCTCGCAGCCCTCGATTCCATCTCAAATCAAACCTTTAAACCAACACACAATTAATATATAAAAAACAGCCTTTCCGGTCAAGTGTGCGGGGCAGTTTCAGCTTCGATATATTTGACTATTTCGGTATATTCTTCTATAATTAGCTGATTTAAGAAAGGACTCTTTATGAGAATTCTTACAGTAATTTCAGGCGTGTTGCTCTCCGTTGCGGGAGCTTTCACCTTTGCATTCTTAAACAGCTCCTTCACCGGTCTGGCCTTCGTGCTGGGCATGGTGATGTTGCTGTCGGGCCTCTGCGCCTTGGCGGCCTATGTTTTATCGCTCCGCAAAGCTCCGCTCCCCGAAACCGTGCTGGTGGAGGGCGTGGTTACCCTGCTCTTCGGCTTTGCCGTTCTCAACAACGAGGTAATCGAAGCCATGATAGGTATGTTCTTCGGAACCTGGCTAACGATTGCGGGTGCGACGAGAATCTCCCAGAGTCTCTCGGTAAGCAGGTACAGGCCGCAGGACTGGCCTAAGATACTGCCTCTTGCTATGGCGGCGACCATACAGGGCGTAATCATGATGATGCCCACCCTGACCTCCCCCGTAAATCCGCTCTTTCTCGTGGGGATGGCTTTCATCGCAAACGGACTTTCGCAGCTCATCTATTCCATGTATATGAAGCGCCCACAGCTTACAGAGCCCGAAAAGCAGGCGATAAGCAGGCTTCAGGCCAAGAAGCGCGCCAACGAAGAGCAGCGAAGGAAGCGCAACGAGATGCGCAACATGAGCTATCAGGAAAGAGAGGCTCTGCGGGAAGCTCAGCGCCGCGAAAAAAAGCAGATACAGGACGAAAAGCGTGCCGCAAAGCAGAGGGAAATTCAGGCCAAAAGGGAAGCCAGAAGACCTGTGAGCGAAATGACCCTCGAGTTTACTGCCGAAGAGACCGATCAGATAAGGCAGGCTGCGAACTTAGAAGCCGAAGAGGAGCATCCGCAAGTGCGGGAAGAGGCAGCTGCACCCGCAGCCGAGGAAGCGAAGCCCAAGGTCGAAGAGGCTAAGCCTGAAGCGAAGGAAACGCCCTCCAAGACTCAGGAGGCAAAACCCGAGACTAAGGGAGCGACGGCCCCGGTGTGGGTGAAGCCCGAAAACATACAATCCTTGCGGGCCAAGAGACTGGCGGAGCAGGCAGAAGAGACCGCAGCGAAGAAGCAGGCCGATATAGTTCCCGCCAAGATAAAAGCAATAAACGTCGAAAAGATTGAAGAAGGCATAGACGAGGTAAAATTCGAACCCGTAAATCTTCCGGAGCCAGAACTTGCGGCCAGCGGCGGTGAATCCGAGAAGCGCAGAGAGATTATAGACAAACTTGAGAAAAAGATTAAAAACGACGATCCCTTCAAGCCTTTTGAAGCTCTGAAATTGGAAGAACTCTTCGGGGACGACTATGTTCCTCTGCGAGAGAAGGAT
>JAAZLU010000242.1 GCA_012799165.1 Clostridiales bacterium | reverse complement strand
TTAAGAATAAGTTCGTGGCGGTTAAGCTTCACTTCGGAGAGCCGGGGAATCTGGCTTATCTTCGCCCGCAGTGGGCGAGGGCGCTCTGTGCGTACATAAAGCGCTTGGGCGGAAAGCCCTTCCTCACCGATTGCAATACCCTTTACGTGGGCGGAAGGAAGGATGCTCTTGAGCATCTGGATTCTGCGAGCGCAAACGGCTATAATTCGCTCACGACGGGGGTTCAGTGCATAATCGCGGATGGCCTTAAGGGTTTGGACGACAGGGAACTTCCGGTGCCCGGCGGGGTCTACTGCAAGGAGGCTAAAATCGGCAGTGCGATCGCGGATGCGGACATAATAGTCTCAATGACCCACTTCAAGGGCCACGGAAGTACGGGTTTCGGCGGCGTGCTCAAGAATATAGGCATGGGCGGCGGAAGCCGCTCGGGCAAGCAGATAATGCATGGCGATGGCACTCCGAGAGTCATCGAGAAGCGCTGTGTGGGCTGCGGAAAATGTGCGCGAAACTGCGCTCACGACGGAGTGCGGGTCTTGGATGGCAAGGCTGTTATAGACGAGGATAAATGTGTGGGCTGCGGTCGCTGTATATCGGTATGTCCGACCGACGCGATGCAATCGAAGTGGGATAGCGCAGAGGATATGCTTTCCCGCAAGATCGCCGAATATACCTGGGCAGTCGTGCACGATCGCCCTGCCTTCCACATATCCTTCGTTCGGGATGTATCTCCGAACTGTGATTGCGAAAGCTGCAATGACGCCCCCATAATACCCGACGTCGGTATGTTTGCCGGCTTCGATCCCGTGGCGATAGACCAGGCCTGCGCGGATATCGCGAGCGCCCAGCCTGTGTTTGAGAATTCTATGCTCGGGGACAATATAAATGCGGGGCAGGAAGAGCTGAAGTGCGAGAAGCACGGCCACAGAGATATATTCAGGATGGTTCACCCCGATTCCAGCTGGGAGGCGGGCCTTGAGCACGGCGAAAAGCTCGGCATGGGGAGCAGAGAGTACGAGCTCGTGAAGATGTCTTAGGTATAAAGTGCGCTCGACGAGATGATAAGCGATTAAATATTGAAGCTACACAAAAAATAAACCGTCCAAAAGGTATTTAGTTTTATTATAGGATGACCCGCGATATTTGATTTTACAATAATTCGGGTTGCGCTCGTCTCCCGTTTGTAAAATATTCGTTAAATTGTTGGTTTTGCACAAAAGTTGCCTTGACCCTTAATTTGTTTCTATAGTAAAATATTCTTTAGTTTGTTTTAGTATAGAAGTACCTCCATGTGTCAATTCGTTATCGCTTTACCGGATGAAGAATACATGAGAGGAATGTTAATGTTTTAAAAATGAATCGCGGGGCAGATGCTCCGGAACTAAAGAATTATAATTGCAATTTTAGAGCGAGGAAGAGAGATTATCCAATGAAAATTAAGACACTAAAAGCCGGATTAAGGCGCATCGCGGCATTCACCTTTGTGTTCACCGTATTGCTCGGAGGGCTCGCTTCGCTTCCCGGGCTGATAAGCACTACGGAAGCTAGCGGTAACAGCTACGAGACGGGTTTCGAGTGGGATGCTGATGAGGAAGTCAGAGTTCCGTGGCCTCTGGAATCGGGTGTCACTCCTTCAGGTACCACAGAGACTAACGCCGGAATCGGCACCGCCGGTTTTTCCTACCGCCAATTCCATATCAACGATGAAGGTAAAACCGTTCTGGAATTTGAAATCAGCATGTTTCCTCAAAGTGAGAGCAGTGCTTCGATGACTTTCAGAGACAAATGGAAGTATGCGAAGTTCTATATAGATCCGAGGCTTATGGAGCTCGTCAATAAAGAAAAAAGTTTCTTCAAGATGTCTTATTCGCCGGCGGAAGCCGACTTGTCACTTTCTCCGAAATATTTTTTAAGCCAAATAGGAGGAACCAATTGGGAGAGAACAACTAATAGTCCCTTATTGGATAATGTCTTTAAGCTCCCTATTGAGAGTGTATTTCCGAAGATGCCCTCAAATTCCGACTACATGAAGTCCAAGTTATATCTCGTTTTAAATACGACAGGCGATACACTCGACACACTTAAAGAAGACTACGCCGTTGCAATGCGTTATTATAACGCCGATTTAACGCAGGTCTATCAGCAGGCCGGAACAAAAAAACCCAGCTCTCCTCCTCGATCCACAACGGTTATAGGACAATATATTTACCCCGCTCCCGCAGGCCAGCTGGAAACAACAATAACGGCGGCGGGTTTTGATGATGTAAATCTCGTCACTACAGCTCCATTCAGGACGGCTTCCATGTCGCAGATGTATCAAAACGTGTATATGCCCATGGATATGTACCGTTCGACCCATCAGACTGTCATCTACGACTGCGAAAGAAGCAAGCTGATAGTCTATTATAAGATGGCTCCGAATCAATATCTCAACGGAAATCAAGCAAAAGAGGGACATTTTCTGGATGCCTATTTGGGTATCGCCCAGACTATGGATAAGCGCATGTTCGATGCTCTTGTGGAAATAGACGGTAAACTCGGAGAGATGAGGATGCTGGATCCGGCCGGAGCTGCCTGGACGAGTGCTGTGGTCAGTCCGATAAAGAAAGAGCATTTTGTGTCCGGAACGACGCCTACTCCGGGCGTAGAGACGAGAACCTGGAGAATGTTCCCTAAAGATTTAGGGAATATAGGTGGTCCCTATGCGATAGCTTCTACGTCGGGAATAGCAAACGTTTATCTGCACGGCCATGAATATTTTTCGGATTATGTACGCTTTGTTTACAATGTCGACAGAGACAAGATGGATGCTTTGTTCGGCGAGAGCAACAAAGCGGCCATGAGCTTTGCTACATCCTACATCGCTATGGATTCCACAAACAACGATGCAAAGCAGCTGACTTATACCCTTGAGCCGCGTGCTGAAGATATCAATATAGCTCCCGGTGGGACAATAGTATTCTCCGGCTCTCCTCAAGACTTGCAGCCAAGTATGCGCGCATTTTTCAGGGTAGGGCTGGGTACCAATTACCAGCGCCCCATAGGCAATTTAAAGAAGACAAGACCCCCTTTGGTAAATAACGGAGATCCGAGCAGCAACGGGGAAGGTTACAGTGTTGCCCCGTATAACAGCGCGACAAAAACTTGCACTTTAACTGTGGAAACTGGAATTAGAATCGGCAAAGATCAAAAAGTAACATTTACTTTATTCGATACGATGACGGGTCAGCCCGACACGATAAATATGACAATTGCCGGAACCACATATACCTTTAACATAGATTACGCGACTACAAATGCGAATAAGGTATACAATCTTCCGAATGCCGTGGCTCGTTCAGGTATTGCCATCTATCGCAGAGCCAATACGCCCCACCTCGATGAAATCTTTACCGACAGCACAAGCATAACGGGACATAGCAAATATTCCGGCGCGGAAATGACCGCGGAACTTCTCTACAACGGAGGAACTATAAAAGAATTTGCAGGAGTTAAGGCCGAGACTACAGGGGAGACCTTTACTGCAGAAGGTGTCGAGCGCAACGATGGCACCGAAGGAAGCGGCAATCAGCAAGGATATCCTTTTACATTCAGCAGCGATAAATGGCCCACCGGGATAGAACTGAAAAAGGATATGGAAATCAGTGTCCATAACTCGGACTTCAGCAAATTCTTCTTAAGGTCTCTTCCTTCCACCTACCGCGTGCAGGCCAAAGTAACTTTCGACAAGAATACCGGTGCTGCAGACGATGAAGTGGTTAGAATCGTACCGATCAACAAGAAAGCCTACGGTACAGCCGGATACGCGCCGAACGGCTTCGAGGGCGACAATATTTTATACCTAAACAATCAAGGACATGATTGGACGGAAGGCGATGGGGATAAATATTTTTCCGACTACGAAGGTAAACCTATTACCAATCAGTCAAGCGGCGATTACAAAGACAGGCTCTTCTACGGAAAGGCAGGCGGCGATGAGCTTGTTCGATTAAATCATACCTTCTTGGGCTGGTCGAAAGAAGAGATTGACCCTGCAAATGCCGCAACGGTATTTCCCAATCTTACTGAACTTACAGACATAGCGAATTGGGACGATATTGAGAATTATATATTTACCGCAAACTCCCCCGTGGATAAGGAGAGAACGGTATATGCTGTGTGGGCGGAAAATTCGACTATAGCGACCCCGATTACCGGTGTTACAATCCAAGGAACGCCTCAAGTCGGTGAGACCTTAACGGCAGTAACGAATCCTGCTGAGGCTACTGCCACTTATCGCTGGCTGTTCTGCGATACGAAAGACGGCAGCTATACTGAGATTCCCGATGCCACAGGCAGTACTTATAAAGTTGCTCCCGAATATTTCGGCAAATTTATAAAAGTAGAAGTTACGGGTTACGGGAAATATAAGGGTACTAAGGAGAGTGCTGCGACATCCGCGGTGGAGGCCGATGATTTGACTGCTGTTTCGATTGACGGAATAGCTCAGTTAGGTAAGACGCTTACAGCAGTAAACCTATTACCCGCAGGTGCCACTGCTACCTACCAGTGGCAGATTTGTTCTACGGCAGACGGTACCTATGAGGATATTCTCGGAGCGACAGGAGAGACTTATATCGTTGCAGAAGCTGATTTGGGTAAATACATTAAGGTGGTGGCCACCGGCAACGGAGCCTATAAAGGCACGGCAACAAGCAATGCGACAGAAGAAGTAGTACGGCCTATAGAGTTTCTTTATTCAGAGGATTACGATATACCCGAAGGAATAAAGGGAGATTCTTATACAGCAAAGAAAGCTCTTACTGCGACAGGCGGAACAGGCACTCTTACTTTCAATGTGGATCCTGAAGTAAGCGGACTATCTGTCGATGCGGACAACAAACTTGTTTACACGCGTCCGGAAAAACAGGGGCAAACCACAGCGACGATAAAGGTAACAGACGAAGCAAATACAAGCGTAACGATTACAATTAATATTGGAGAGGTGTACCTGCCGCTTACATTCGGCGGAACCTACAATATATCCGGCTTGAAGGCAGGCCAGCCGATTGCGGATGCTAACATATCCTCGGGGAACCTCAACATGTACAGCTATGTTACCGGCGGGAAGGCTCCGTACAACTT
>JAAZLU010000241.1 GCA_012799165.1 Clostridiales bacterium | reverse complement strand
GGACTATATGGGAATGCTCGCCACCTGCATAAACGCACTAGCTCTGCAGGATGCCTTCGAAAGACACGGAATGCCAACAAGAGTTCATACCGCGATAGAGATGAGAGAAGTTGCCGAACCTTACATAAGACGCAGAGCGATCCACCAGCTCGAAAAAGGCCTTATAGTAATATTTGCGGCGGGTCTTGGAAGCCCCTATTTCTCCACGGATACCGCAGCGGCACTGCGAGCGGCCGAGATGGAAGCCGAGATAATACTTCTCGCGAAGAAGGTGGACGCGGTTTACGACAGCGACCCCCTTATAAATCCCGATGCGCGCCGCTACGAGCGAATCAGTCACAGTGAGGTGCTGGAAAAGAATCTCAAGGTTATGGATTCTACGGCAGCGAGCTTTTGCAGAGACAACGGCATCCGGGTACATGTATTCGGGCTCTCGGAGCCGGACGGAATATACAGAGCCGTCACCGGTCAGAAGATAGGTACGATTATAGAGTAGGATTTTCGGGCCTGGCATAAAAAGCAACGCAGCAGGCTTCTCGGAGCGAAGCTGGAAACTATCAGATTAGGAGGAACATATGAGCACTACAAAGGATTTCAAGGAGCGCGCGGAAAAGAGCATAAGTGTCCTTAAGCAGGAACTCAATACCGTTCGGGCAGGCAGAGCGAACGCCGCTCTGCTGGATCAGATAACGGTGGAGTATTACGGTACACCTACACCGCTCAAGAATCTTTCGAATATCTCCGTCCCCGATCCGCGGACGCTGATGATAACGCCTTTCGACCCCTCGAGCATTCAGGCCGTCGAGAAGGCTATTATGACATCCAACCTCGGCATCAATCCCTCCAACGACGGCAAGAACATAAGGCTCGTTATTCCCCCCGTCACCGAGGAGAGGAGAGTCGAACTCACCAAGCTCATCAAAAGGATGGGCGAGGACAGTAAGATTGCAGTCAGAAACATCAGAAGGGACATCATGGACGATATCAAGCGCCGCGAGAAGGACGGCGAGATATCCGAGGACGAGCAGAAGATGGAGCAGGAGGAAATCCAGAAGCTCACGGACGAGAAGATTAAGCAGATAGACGAAATCGTCGAAGAGAAGAATAAGGAACTCATGGAGATCTGATACCCTATGCGAGATCTTCAACATGTTGCGATAATCATGGACGGCAACGGACGCTGGGCTAAGGAGCGCGGCTTAAACCGCCTCCGAGGCCATTATGCGGGCGTAGAGTCCCTGATAGAGATAGTCAGGACTTCTTCGGATCTCGGTATTAAGTATCTGACTGTTTACGCCTTCTCCACGGAAAACTGGAAGAGGCCACTCGAGGAGATTTCGGGACTCTTTAAACTTCTCATATCCTTCGTCGCAAGAGAGCTCGAAAATCTCGTTCAAAACAATGTAAAGGTGGGGATTCTCGGCGAGCGCTCGGTTCTTCCCGAGGACGTAAACCGATCCATAGATAAAGCTCTCGAAAGTACTAAGAATTGCACGGGACTGTCCTTTAATATAGCCCTCAACTACGGCGGCAGGGCGGAAATTTTGCGTGCTGCAAAGAAATTTGCCGCCCAATGTGCACAGGGCGAGGCGGATGCGGAAAACTTCAGCGAGAACGACTTCTCAAAGCTGATGTACACGGCGGATATTCCGGACCCGGATTTGATTATAAGGACGGGCGGCGAGCGCAGGCTATCGAATTTTCTGACATGGCAGAGTGCCTACAGCGAGCTTTATGTTACGGATATCTACTGGCCCGACTTCAGTCCCGAAGAGTACGAAAAGGCTCTGGACGATTACAGACAAAGGGACAGGCGCTTCGGAGGAATTAAATGAAGACCAGAATAATTTCAGCTCTCTTTTTGCTTCCTCTGCTCGGATTCGTCGTGATAGGCGGGCGTCCGCTGTACTTTTTAGTGATGCTCTTCGGCCTTATAGCCATGTACGAGTTCTACAAGGGCTTCGAAAATATGGGTATAAACCCTTTCAAAATTGCTGGCTACATCTGTGCTATGATTCTCTATATAATCCTTTACGTCTACATGTTCACCGGTGCGGATCATGCGAAATTGTCCGAAGGCTTGCTTCTTTGGTTGTTTATAACCGTGTCGAGCGGGTTGGTGCTATGTCTATTTACCAAGGACGAGAACAATATCTCCGACGGCCTTGCGACTATAGTCAGCGTTATGTACCTGCCTTTCTTCCTTTCGCATATATCCTTGATCGATGGCCTCCAGGAGAACTCGCGCATGATCTGGCTGGTATTTATAACCGCCTTCGGCACAGATACATTCGCGTATTTTTCGGGGATGTTCTTCGGAAAACACAAGCTGATTCCAAATATAAGTCCCAAGAAGACGATAGAAGGAGCAATCGGAGGTGTAATCGGAAGCACGGTACTTTCGATCATATTCTGCGCAATAATATTTCCGCAGCATCTTGCAGCGGGCTTCTTTATAGGGGTTTTGGGTTCGATATTTGCGCAGTTCGGAGACCTTATAGCCAGCGCCTTTAAGCGCAAGATGGGGATAAAGGATTACGGGAGGCTCATACCCGGACATGGAGGGATTTTGGATCGCTTCGATTCGGTGATATTGACCGCTCCCTTCGTTTATTACTACATAGTTTTAATCGTAAACAGGTGATTATGAAGAGGCTTGCCGTTCTGGGTTCGACAGGTTCCATAGGCACTCAAAGTTTGAGCGTTATTCGGGAAAATCGCTCGCTGTATTCGCTGAGCAGTATTTCCTGCGGTTCAAATATCGAGCTTTTCAGAAGACAGCTTGCGGAGTTTGAACCCAGCTTCGCCGTATGCGCATACAAGGAAGATGCACTCTCGCTTGCTGCTGAGTTTCCGCGGATTAAATTTTCCTGGGGAATGGACGGCATCGTCGAAGCCGCCTGCATGCAGGAAGTCGATATGGTTTTAAACGCCCTCAGCGGTATGATGGGCATAAGGCCGACCTACGAAGCTGTAAGGGCGGGCAAGGATATAGCTTTTGCAAACAAGGAGACACTGGTTGCGGCTGGTCCGCTTATAATGGCGGAGGTAAAGAGGCGTGGAGTAAACTTTCTTCCGGTCGACAGCGAGCATTCGGCGATATTTCAGTGCATCCAGGGTTCCGCAGGCAATCGCCCGACGAAGATAATACTCACGGCTTCGGGAGGACCTTTTAGGGGCTTTACCCGGGAACAGCTCAAAAATGTTACAAAGGAGATGGCGCTAGCGCATCCCAAGTGGAATATGGGCCCGAAGATAAGCATAGATTCCGCGACGATGATGAACAAGGGGCTGGAGATAATAGAAGCCTGCATGCTCTTCGATTTCGAGCAGGAGGATGTGATTGTCCATGTGCATCCGGAGAGCATAGTTCATTCGGCGGTGGTGTTTTCCGACGGAGCAGTGATAGCGCAGCTTGGAATCCCCGATATGAAAGTTCCGATTGCTTATGCGCTCTCCTGGCCTAAGAGGCTTGCGAATATAGCTGAGCCGCCGAATCTTTTTGAGATAGGAAGCCTGAATTTCGAAAAGCCCGACGAAGAAACCTTCGTATGCCTTCGCCTTGCGAGGCGCGCCATGGAGCTTGGGGCGGGCTATCCCGCAGTGCTCAATGCGGCAAATGAAGAGGCCGTCGCGGCCTTTTTGAAGGATAAAATCAGCTTTTTGCAGATAGGGGAAATGGTCGAGTCGGCGCTTGCGCATCACAGTCCGGTGCAGATCGGCTCGATTGAGGATGTATTTGAGATCGAAAGAGAAACAAGGGAGTTTCTGATATGAGTACGATACCGTTTGTTATAGCGGCAATAATAATGTTTGCGTTGTTAGTTGCATCGCACGAGTTCGGACACTTCGCGTCGGCCAAGCTGCTCGGCGTGCGCGTCAATGAGTTTTCTATAGGTATGGGACCCCTCATTTTTCAGAGGAAGAAGGGGGAGACCGAGTATTCGCTTAGGGCGCTTCCCATAGGAGGATTTTGCAGAATAGAAGGAGAGGACGGCGACTCCGAATCCGGCATCGACGATGATCGCTCGTTTACGAAGAAGCCCTGGTGGGTGAAGGTCATAATACTCGCTTCGGGAGCTTTGATGAATGTTCTGCTCTGTCTTTTGATTTTGACCATGGTCTTCGTATATAGCGGAACTTGCACAAACTATCTGGATGAGGTGTTTCCTGAGGGCCCCGCGGGCCTTGCGGGCATAAAGCCCGGCGACAGGATAGTCGCCATAGACGGCAAGGATTACAGCGACTGGGACAAGATAGTTGGAGTTATTTCCGGTTCCGAAGGAAAGCCTATGAGCATGAGCATCATAAGAGATGGCGAGAGGCTAACCTTTAACTGCGCGGCCGTCGAAAGGGAGGGCAGATGGGTGTTAGGAATTGTCTGTAGGCTCAGCCATTCGCCCTTTGCGGCCTTCAGGCAGAGCTTATCGGCTACGACGGAGATGTTCAATCAGATGAGACTCTTCTTTGCTCAGCTCTTTGTCGGCAAAGTCAATACCGACGATGTGGTCGGAGTAGTGGGAATAGTCTCAATAATGAGCGAGCAGTCGAAATACGGCTTCGCTTCGCTTGCGTATCTGGTTGCGATAATTTCTCTCAATTTAGGACTTGTAAATTTACTACCTCTTCCCGCGCTGGACGGAGGCAGAATACTGTTCGTATTTGTGAGGCTCATATTCGGAGGCAGAATAAGCGACAAGGCGGAGGCCTATGCGCACGCCGCTGGTATGATTCTCCTGATGGCATTGATGGTGTTTTTGGTAATCAAGGATGTAAAGAGATTCGTCCTATAGGAGAATAAATGACGAGGCAGGTTTTCTGCGGGAATGTTCCGATAGGCGGAGGCGCTCCCGTCAGCATACAATCGATGACTAACACGGATACCCGCGATGCGGCCGCTACGCTCGTGCAAATTTCGCGCCTGGCCGATGCGGGTTGTCAAATCGTGCGCTGCGCCGTTCCCGATATGGAGGCTGCGAAAAGTATTGCTGCGATTAAAAAAGGCAGTCCCATACCTGTGGTAGCGGACATCCATTTCGATTATAAGCTTGCCATAGCCGCTCTCGATAGCGGAGCGGATAAGGTGAGAATCAATCCTGGCAATATAGGAGGCGAGGAAAATTTCGCGAAAGTTCTCTCCAAGGCAAAGGAATGCGACGCAGCTGTTCGCATAGGTGTAAACTCCGGTTCTCTCGAAAAGAAGCTTTTGGCCAAATACGGCGGGATCTGTGCCGAGGCCCTGTGTGAATCCGCCCTTAAGTCCGTCAAATTCGCCGAATCCGAGGGTTTTGAATCCATCGTGGTTTCCCTTAAGTCCTCGGATGTAAAAGTCAACCACGAGGCTCACAGGCTCTTTGCGGCGCAGAGCGACAGGCCCCTGCATATCGGGCTCACCGAAGCCGGTGCGGGCCGCATGGCCGAGATAAAAAGTTGCGCGGCTCTCGGGGCACTCCTGCTTGAAGGCATAGGAGATACTATGAGAATTTCCCTGACGGGCGACCCGGTGCGCGAGGTAAAACTTGCTGCGGAGCTCTTGCAAGCTGTGGGATTGCGTAGAAGAGGCATAGATTTTATATCCTGCCCGAGCTGCGGAAGGACGAGGGTCGATCTGGACGGGATTGCACGAGAGGTCGAGAATCGACTTGAGCCGCTTTCCGAGAAGCTCGCAAATGACGGGATATTCATAAAAGTGGCAGTGATGGGCTGCGAAGTTAACGGCCCCGGCGAAGCAAAAGATGCCGACTTCGGAGTCGCCTGCGGTAAGGGATGCGGGCTGCTGTTTAAGCGCGGAGAGACGCTTCGGACCGTCCCCGAAGATAGAATAGTGACGGAGCTTATAGATTTGATAGAAAAAGAATTTTATTTATAAGTAATTTAATCTGGAGGGTAAAATGGTCAAAAAAATGATGCAATTTCTAATCGAAAAGGATCCTGAATTGGGCTCCGCCATCGAAATGGAATTAAAGAGGCAGCAGCGCAATATCGAGCTAATCGCTTCGGAGAATTTTGTAAGCGAAGCGGTGCTTGTAGCAGCGGGAACCGTCCTCACCAACAAGTATGCGGAAGGTTACAGTGGAAGGCGTTACTACGGAGGCTGTCAGTATGTCGACATTGTCGAGACGCTAGCCGTTGAAAGGGCAAAGAAACTTTTTAACTGCAAATTAGCAAACGTTCAGCCGCATTCGGGTTCAAATGCCAATCAGGCCGTGTATCTTGCGTTCTGCAAGCCGGGAGATACAGTGCTCGGCATGAGCCTCGACGACGGTGGGCATCTTACCCACGGTTCGCCCTTCAACCAGTCCGGTAAGCACTACAACATCGTCGCATACGGACTCGACCCGAAGACCCAGACCATAGACTACGAAGCCATGAGGCACATCGCTTTGGAATATAAGCCGAAGATGATAATTGCCGGCGCTTCTGCGTATCCCAGAGCCATAGACTTTAAGAAATTCCGCGAAGTAGCGGACGAGGTAGGATCTTATCTTTTGGTCGATATGGCCCATATAGCCGGGCTCGTCGCGGCGGGCGAGCATCTTTCGCCACTGCCATATGCGCATGCGGTTACAAGCACGACCCATAAAACCCTCAGAGGACCTCGCGGAGGCTTGATATTAACGAACGACGAGGCCGTTGCAAAGAAGTTGAATTCGGCTGTCTTTCCCGGAACTCAGGGAGGCCCGCTCGAACATATTATTGCAGCCAAGGCTGTCGCCTTTGCGGAGGCTCTAAAACCTGAATTTAAAGAATATCAGCATCG
>JAAZLU010000240.1 GCA_012799165.1 Clostridiales bacterium | reverse complement strand
GTCAGCTTACTGTCAGTACGCCCGACGGGCAAACTGCCGTAATAGGAACGCTTACGGAGTCTGCCGATGCGGAGACGGTCAAAATAGAAGACGATCGTTTCAGTACCCTTGCCGACGCAAAGCGGGGCGCCTTGATCCCTGCTCCCCTGGCTACAGTTGCCTTCGACGCAAAAGCGATGGACACAATTAACAAGGCCTCGTCGAGCGGAGATGTGGAACTGAGCATCAAAAAGTTGGATCCATCGACGCTTACAGAACAGCAGCAGAAACTTGTCGAAGACCGCCCTGTTTATGATTTCAATCTTGCAAAAGGCAGCAAGCAGATTTCAAGCTTCGGTGGCGGACACGCTAAAATCGCGATTCCATATGCCCTTAAGCCGGGCGAAAACCCGCATCAGGTAGTAATCTTTTACCTGAGCGATGACGGTAACTTAAAACCGGTAAGAGGGCATTACGACGCTGCGAGCGGATGCGTCATCTTTGTAACGACGCACTTCTCCTCCTACGCGGTAGGATACAATCCCTTGTCCTTCGACGATGTGAGCGAAACCGCCTGGTATAAAGACGCGATTGACTTCATCGCGGCGCGCGAGATTACATCGGGAACCGGCTCCGGAAAATTCAGTCCGGAGGCTTCACTTACAAGAGGACAGTTTATAGTATTGCTGATGAAGGCTTACGGAATCGGCCCGGATGCTGCCGAGGAAGGAATCGCGAACTTCGCGGACGCTGGCAATACATACTATACGGAATACCTGCTTGCGGCAAAATCTCTCGGGATTGTGAGCGGCATAGGTAATAATATGTTCGCCCCGGAAAAGACGATTACCCGTCAGGAAATGTTCGTGATGTTGTATAATGCTCTGAAAGTTATCGGCGAGATTCCGCAGGCATCAGGCGGTAAGCAGTTATCGGATTTCGCGGATGCGAATCAGGTGGCCGCCTGGGCTCAGAAAGCGATTAGCACATTGATAGAGGGCGGATTCATTTCCGGCAGCAACGGCAAGTTGAACCCGCTGGCTATAAGTACACGCGCGCAGATGGCGCAGATGCTGTTCAATTTACTGTTTAAATAATAAGCCCTTAAAAGTTTTGGGGTTTTCTAATTCATTTGAAAACACGATAATAAACTTGCTGTCCAAAAAAATTACCGGAGACCTTCGGGTCTCCGGCGTTTTTAATCCTCCTGCGCTATGCTTTATGCACCGTCAGGTTTTCGCTCTCTAAATCCACTTTCAGCGTGTCGCCCATGGCGAGTTCGCTGGACAGTATATATTTTGCCAGTATCGTCTCCACATTGCTCTGTATAAAGCGCTTTACCGGACGGGCGCCGTACACGGGGTCGAAGCTGCGCTCGATTATATAGTCTTTTGCGCTCTGCGAGATTTCTAAATTCAGATTACGCTCCTCGAGACGCTTCTTTAAGTCTTGCAGTTGCAGCTCCAAAATTTGCACCATGCTCTCCTTGTCGAGAGGTTTATAGAATACTATCTCGTCAAGTCTATTGAGGAATTCCGGCCTGAAGCTGCGCTTGAGCAGCTCCTCTACCTTCATCCTCGCTTCCGCTGAAATCGTACCGTCGGGGTTTATGCCTTCCAGCAAAAATTCCGAGCCTATATTGCTGGTCATTATGATAATGGTATTCTTGAAATCCACCGTGCGTCCCTGCGAATCGGTTATCCTTCCGTCGTCCAGAACCTGAAGCAATATGTTAAAGACATCGGGATGAGCCTTTTCAATCTCATCGAAGAGCACCACGGAGTAGGGCTTTCTTCTGACTGCTTCCGTGAGCTGTCCTCCCTCGTCATAGCCCACATATCCGGGAGGCGCGCCTATCAATCTCGAAACCGAGAATTTCTCCATGTATTCGCTCATGTCTATGCGCACCATGTTCTTCTCGTCGTCGAACAGTGCCTCCGCTAGAGATTTTGCGAGTTCCGTCTTGCCCACGCCCGTCGGCCCGAGGAAGAGGAACGAACCTGTCGGACGACCCGGGTCGGAGATTCCGGCGCGGCTCCTCTGTATCGCAGCCACCACGCTGTTTACGGCTTCGTCTTGGCCTATGACCCTCCTGTGGAGAATCTCGTCCAGCCTTAAAATCTTTTCTCTTTCGCCTTCCATCAGTTTAGCTACGGGAATGCCGGTCCAGCGCGCAACTATGCTCGCAATCTCTTCGTCCGTCACGGTATCGCGTACAAGACTTTCGCTGCGTCCACTCTCCGCTTCCTTGTTGGCGGCTTCGAGCTCCTTTTCTAAACGGGGGAGCTCACCGTAGCGCAGCCTCGACGCCGTCTCGTAATCGGCCTCTCTTTGAGCAGCCTCGATTTGGGCGTTGGCTGTCTCTATTTCTTCCTTAATCTTCTTTATCGATTCGGCCATGCGTTTATCTCGTTCCCAGGCGGCCATCTGCAATTCGAAATCCTCGCGGAGGACTCTTATCTCCTCCTCTAATTTCT
>JAAZLU010000239.1 GCA_012799165.1 Clostridiales bacterium | reverse complement strand
TCCTTTGATGGGAAGCCTCAAACCCAACGAGACTCCGTACCGAAGCGTGGCCATCACTTCCGAAAGAGGGAAATTGGACCTTCAGAGCCTGGGGTACATCGAAGAAGCGATTTGCTGCTTCGACAGGTTCAAAGAGCGTCCGTTGAGGGGCATGAATGCTCCCGAGGAGATGCTCGAAGACTTCAGGCTTATAGATCTGAGTCTGTTGGCGAGCGGGCTTAAAAGCTGAGCGCGCTCAATCAATACTCCAAATTCAAGGAGGTAAGAAATGAAATTGGAATTGGGTATCATCAAGATCTGCGATATGCAGTTCGGACCCGAGAGCAAGATTGAAGGCTCCACCGTTTTCGTAAACAAGGAGGAACTTCAAAAGATCATTCTGGAGGACGAGCATCTGGTGTCCTGCGAGATTGACATCGCAAAGCCGGGTGAATCCACCAGAATCATCCCCGTCAAAGACGTCATCGAACCTCGCGTTAAAGTCGATGGCAAGGGTGGCGTTTTCCCGGGATGGATGTCGAAGGTCGAAACCGTCGGCACGGGAAGGACCAATGTGCTCAAGGGTGCCGCCGTGGTAACCACGGGCAAGATTGTAGGTTTTCAGGAAGGCATCATCGATATGAGCGGAGAGGGTGCGAAGTACACGCCGTTTTCAGCCCTGAACAACCTCGTGCTCTGTCTCGAACCCGTGGAGGGAACACTCCAGTATGCCTACGAGAAATCCGTCAGATTGGCGGGACTTAAGGCTGCCACCTATCTTGGCGAGCTGGCTCGCGAGATCGAAGCGGAGGAGGTAAGGACTTATGAGACCCCGACGCTCATCGAGGGAATTAAGCTCTATCCGGAACTTCCCAGAGTCGGGTATGTGCTGATGCTTCAATCTCAGGGCTTGCTTCACGACACCTATGTCTACGGCGTCGACATAAAGCATTCCCTCACCACCATGATCTTCCCCACGGAGACCATGGACGGGGCGATAATCAGTGGAAACTGCGTCTCGGCCTGCGATAAGAACACCACCTATCATCATTTGAACAACCCAGTGATAGAGGATCTTTTCGCCCAGCATGGAAAGACGCTCAACTTTGTTGGAGTTATAATTACGAACGAGAACGTCTATCTTGCCGACAAGGAGAGGTCTTCGGACTGGTCCGCAAAGCTTTGCGCATTTTTGGGGCTGGATGGGGTCATTATTTCTCAGGAAGGTTTTGGCAATCCCGATACGGACCTCATAATGAACTGCAAGAAGATAGAAGCCAAGGGCATTAAGACCGTCATCATAACTGATGAGTATGCGGGTCGCGACGGCGCATCTCAGTCCCTTGCGGACGCCGATGTTGCTGCGGACGCGGTCGTCACCGGCGGCAATGCCAACACTGTGATTCAGCTTCCCAAGATGGATAAGATTATCGGACACATCGAGAGCGTAAACGTAATAGCCGGCGGCTGGGACGGATCGCTGCGGCCCGACGGCACCATCGAAGCGGAACTCCAGGTTATAACCGGCGCAACCAACGAGATGGGATTCAACCGTTTCAGCGCGAGATAACAGGAGGGAAAAATGATTAGAATTGTACATTACATCAACCAATTCTACGCCGGAAAGGGCGGCGAAGAGATGGCGAATCTTCCTCCCGAGAAGATTGAGGGCTTCGTAGGTCCGGGAATGGCTTTCAACGCCGGATTTAAGGGCGAGGCTGAAATAGTTGCTACCGTCTATTGCGGCGACTCCTATTTCAATGAAAATGAGGGAGCCGTAGATGTTGTTATGGGCCTCATAAAAGAGGAGAATCCCGACATCGTAATATGCGGACCGGCTTTCAATGCGGGACGCTACGGCGTAGCCTGCGGAACGGTCGCGGCAGCCGTAAGAGAGCAGCTCGAAATACCTTCTATTACGGGTATGTACGAGGAAAACCCCGGCGTGGATATGTTCAAGTCCAAGACTATTATAGTCAAGACCAGAAACAGCGCCGCGGGCATGAGGGATGCTGTTAAGAGCATGGTTCCTCTGACCCTTAAACTTGCAAAGGGTGAGGAGCTCGGAACTCCGGCGGCAGAAGGTTATTTCAGCACCGGAATAAGAAAGGGCCTCTTCGAAGAGAAGAGAGGATCCCAGAGAGCTGTGGACATGCTCCTCAAGAAGCTCGCAGGTGAGCCATTTGAGACTGAGTATCCGATGCCTCAGTTCGACAGAGTCGATCCGAGCCCGGCAATAGCGGACCTCGCAAGCGCCACGATAGCTTTGGTAACATCCGGCGGCATAGTCCCCAAGGGCAATCCCGACCATATAGAGTCTTCTTCGGCTTCTCGCTACGGCAAGTACGATATCGAGGGTGTGGATGCTCTAAGCGGGGCGACCGAGGAGACCGCTCACGGCGGTTACGATCCAGTCGCGGCGAATCTGGATCCCAACAGGGTGCTCCCCGTGGATGTGCTCAGAGATATGGAGAAGGAAGGGATTATCGGAAAGCTCCACAGATATTATTACACTACTGTCGGAAACGGTACAGCGGTGGCCAGTGCCAAGAAATATGCCGAAGCTATCGGCAAAGAACTCATAGCGGACGGAGTGCAGGCGGTTATCCTGACCTCCACCTGAGGAACCTGTACGCGTTGCGGTGCAACGATGGTGAAGGAAATCGAGAAGACGGGTATTCCCGTGGTACATATGTGCACGGTTGTACCGATCTCTCTTACGGTCGGTGCCAACAGGATAGTGCCGACCATAGCTATACCGCATCCGTTGGGCAATCCTGCGCTTCCCGAGGCTGAAGAGAAGGCTCTCAGAAGAGGCCTGGTTACTAAGGCCTTAAAGGCGCTGCAGACCCCGGTGGATAAACAGACAGTATTTGAGGAGTAAAAATGGCAAAACAATACGATATTGTAATTATCGGAGCGGGCCCCGCGGGGCTCGCGGCGGGGCTCTATGCGGGCCGCGCGAAGATGAAGACGCTGATTATCGAAAAGGAGAAGGACGGAGGCCAGATCGCTCAGACGGCGGAGATAGAGAACTATCCCGGATCGCTTGAGGTTGAATCCGGTCCGAGCCTCATATTGAGGTTTTCAGATCAGGCGGAGAGGTTCGGATGCGAGAAGGTTTACGATACGGTCGAATCCGTCGAGCTGGAAGGCCCGGTCAAGAAGGTCAACTGCAGCAAGGAAAGCTACGAGGCGAAGGCCGTCATAGTCTGCCCGGGGGCTTCACCGACCAAGATAGGCTGCCCCGGCGAGGAAGAGTTCACGGGTAAGGGCGTGTCCTACTGTGCAACCTGCGACGCGGCCCTGTTCGAGGATTTCGAAGTCTTTGTCGTTGGCGGAGGCGATTCCGCCGTCGAGGAGGCAATATACCTCACTAAGTTCGCGAGGAAGGTGACGATCATCCACAGAAGGGACGAGTTGCGTGCGGCGAAATCCATACAGGAGAAGGCTTTCAGAACCGAGGGGCTTCACTTCATGTGGAACAGCGTAGTCAAGGAGCTTTCCGGAGACGGATTGCTCAGCCGCATGGTCGTGGAAGATACCAAGACCGGCGAGCGCAGAGAAGTTCTCGCTGACGAAGAGGACGGTTTCTTCGGCGTGTTCGTGTTCATAGGTCAAAGGCCCAACACGGAAATCTTTGAGGGTATTCTCGATATGGAGAGAGGATATCTCAAGACGGATGACGACATGTACACGAATATCCCCGGTGTATACGCTGCGGGAGACTGCCGCGTAAAGAGTTTGAGGCAGGTAGTAACGGCGGCTGCGGACGGCGCTATAGCCGCCTGGCAGGCAGCCCGTTACATCGATGAAAACGAATAGGAGGAAGACATGATAGAAGTTGACAAGAATACTTTTGAAGATGAAGTATTGAAGGCTGAAGGTTATGTTCTCGTTGATTTTTACGGGAACGGGTGCGTCCCCTGCGAGGCGCTGATGCCCCATGTTCACGCCATTGCGGAAAAGTACGAAGGCAAGATGAAGTTCTGTGCCCTCAACACCAGCAAGGCGAGGAGACTTGCCATAGGTCAGAAGGTTCTCGGGCTCCCGACGGTTACTATCTATAAGGATGGAGAGAAGGTCGAGGAACTGGTAACCGAGGCCGCCACCGCTGAAAATGTAGAGGCGATGGTCGAAAAATATATTTAGTTTACAAGCCTACGGGCATGTAATATATAAGGAAATAGGAAGGAGGAATGTTGAATGGCTATTTTAGACGGTAAAAAAGTCATTATCATCGGAGATCGCGATGGCATTCCGGGTCCTGCAATCGCTGAGTGCGCGCTCTCTGCCGGCGCAGAGGTTATATTCTCATCGACAGAGTGCTTCGTCTGAACGGCTGCAGGTGCCATGGATCTGGAGAACCAGAAGAGGGTCAAGGACTTTAATGACGAGTATGGAGCCGAAAACCTTGTAATTCTCATAGGCGCAGCCGAAGGAGAATCTGCAGGATTGGCAGCCGAAACAGTCACGCTCGGAGACCCGACTTTTGCAGGTCCGTTGGCAGGAGTCTCGTTGGGACTCACTGTATATCACGTATGTGAACCCGAAGTGAAAGCCGAGTTCGATCCCGACATCTACGATGAACAGGTAGGGATGATGGAAATGGTGCTCGACGTGGATGATATCTGCGCCGAGATGAACGCCATCAGAGATCAGCTTTAGATCTCAGCATGCAGGTAATCTGCAGGGAGGCGGGTTTTACCCGCCTCCCGTAAAAACATTGAAAGGAAAAAGCTAAATGAGCTACAGCGTAATTAAAGGAACATCGTACGTTCTCGTACACGTGCCGGGCATGGTCATGGATCACGGAACCACCCAGACCACCGAGAAAGTGGTAAATCCGGATTCCGATTATCTGAAGGTTTTGCCTTCGCACATCAGGTCTTACGAGGATTGCGTAGCATATCCCCCGAATCAGACCTACATAGGAAATCTACCCATAGAAGAGCTTGCGGAAATTCCCGAACCCTGGGCGGATAAGAAGGTCGAAAAGCCCGAAAGATTCGGAAAGTTCGGAGAAATTATGCCGGAAGACGAGTTTATATTGCTGATGCAGATTTGCGACGCATTCGACCTTGTTCATCTGGACAAGGATTTTGTCGCTGCTGTAAGACCCAAACTCGAGGCTCGTCCGCTGATGAATGAGAGAATTCTCGCTCTCCTCAAGGAGGGTGTTGATGCCGAGGAAGTAGAAGAATTCATAAATGAAGAACATGCCTCGGCTATAAGCTACGAGGGAAAGAATGTCGGATTTGTTAAGAGGGCTCACGATGTAGACGTCAACCTCAGCGCTCACGTTATGTTCGAAAACCTCGTATCCAAAGCTTCGTCGGTGCTTTCGCTACTGCATCTTGTAAAGAATGCCGGAATCGATGCATCCGAGGTCGATTATGTGATCGACTGCTGCGAAGAGGCCTGCGGAGACATGAACCAAAGGGGCGGGGGCAATTTCGCAAAGGCTTCCGCGGAGATTGCAGGCTTTTTGAATGCGACCGGAAGCGACACCAGGAGCTTCTGTGCGGGCCCGGCTCACGCCGTAGTCGAGGCGGCTTCGATGGTTAAGGCCGGCACATTTAAGAATGTTGTCGTTACAGGCGGCGGTTCAAGTGCGAAGCTCGGCATGAACGGCAAGGATCATGTTAAAAAGGGTCTGCCTATACTCGAGGACGCTCTGGGTGCGTTTGCAGTACTCATATCCGAAAATGACGGCAAGAGCCCGGAGATCAACACGAATATACTCGGATCTCACAAGGTGGGCACGGGTTCGGCACCTCAGGCTG
>JAAZLU010000238.1 GCA_012799165.1 Clostridiales bacterium | reverse complement strand
TGGACAACAAATATGTCGAAGGCAGGACCTACAGCGTGGTGCAGATATCCGCGGACGGCTCAAAGCAGATGCTCGATGGCAAGTGCGTAAAGATCGGCGATAAGCTCTATGTGCGCGTAAGCGTGAGCCACCTAAGCACCTTCGTAGTGCTGGGCGGCAGGCAGATGAAATTCGTCGATGTGGCGAATCACTGGGCGAAGGCGGGCATTCAGTATGTCTTCGACAGAGGGATTATGAGCGGAACTGCGGAGACGAAGTTCGCTCCGGATGCCAAGCTCTCCCGCGCCATGCTCGTTACGATGCTGCATAACCTGGAAGGCGCGCCGAAGCCCGGCAGCGCGGCCGCATTTACGGATGTGGAAGCGGGCAAGTGGTATGCGGATGCGATATCCTGGGCCGCTGCAAACGGCATAGTGAGCGGAGTCGGAGAAGGCAAGTTTGCTCCGAACGATAATATCACAAGGGAGCAGATCGCTACTATTCTGCACAACTACGCAAAATACAAGAAATACGATGTAACTAAGGCAGGAGACCTCACCGTCTTTGCAGACAGCGCGGATATAAGCGATTGGGCTTTACCCGCGATGAAGTGGGCGAACGCGGAGGGGCTCATCAAGGGCCGCACGAAGAGCACGATGGTGCCCAAGGGCATCGCGACGCGTGCGGAAGCGGCTGTAATAATTACATTCTTTCTTGAGAATGTAGTTAAATAAATAGCGTCTCCATAGAGATACTTTAGCATAGGGAAGGCTCCCTTCGGGTTATCCGTAGGGAGCCTTTCCGTATACATTGTGCTACCGCAAGGGCGAGTTTTTTGGTAAAATACAATGTATGTGTATTGCGGTGCAAAGATAGAGGAAGGACAAATGGATTATAAAAGACTCGCAGAATTGATTTTTCCCGAAGTAAAGGAGAGCGCGGAGCATTGGGAGCGGCGCTATCCCGAGCGGAATCTTCCCGAAGGGGCGAAGGTTACCAGGCTCGGCCCCAGCCCAACGGGATACATACACCTGGGGAATCTTTACGGGGCGCTCATCGATGAGCGGCTGGCAAAGCAGAGCGGCGGAGTATGCTTTCTGCGAATAGAGGATACGGACGAAAAGCGCGAGGTCGAGGGCGCGGTGAATATGCTGCTGGAGGGCCTGGACTACTTCGGAATACATTTCGATGAGGGCGTGACTGCGGACTCGGAAATAGGAGATTACGGACCCTACAGGCAGAGTGAACGCAGCGCTATATATAAGACTTTCGTAAAGAAGCTGGTCTCCGAGGGCAAGGCCTACCCCTGCTTTATGAGCGAGGAGGAGATTACCGAGATTAGAGCTTACCAGGAAGAGAATAAACTCAATTCGGGAGTTTACGGCGAGTTTGCGAGGCACAGAAATCTGGGCCTCGAGGAAGTTGAAACGCGCATTGCAGCCGGAGAGGAATTCGTCGTGCGCTTCAAATCCGAAGGGGATTTAAAGAATTATGTAAGCGTGGACGATGCGATTCGCGGCAAGATTTCGATGCCGGAAAACGATCAGGATATAGTGATTCTTAAAAAGAACGACCTTCCTACATATCATTTCGCCCACGTGGTCGACGACCATCTTATGAGGACGACTCATGTGGTTAGGGGCGAGGAGTGGCTCGGTTCGCTGCCGGTTCACCTGCAGCTCTTCGAAGCCATGGGCTGGGAACATCCGATATATTGCCATAACAATGTGCTTATGAAGATCGACGAGGAGACGGGCGCAAGGCGCAAGCTCTCCAAGCGCAAGGACCCGGAGCTGGGGCTCGGATACTATAGGGAGCTCGGCTATTACCCGCAGGCTGTTCGCGAGTATTTGCTTACGATTCTCAATTCGGACTACGAGGAGTGGCGCATGGCCAATCCCGACGCCGACCCCGACGATTTTCCCTTCTCCTGCGAGAAGATGAGCAGCAGCGGTACCCTCTTCGATGTGGAAAAGCTTAACGATATCTCCAAGGATGTGCTCGCAAAAAAGAGCGCAGAGGAAATATACGAGTTCGAGCTTTCCTGGGCGAAGGATTACGAGCCGGAGAAGGCTAGATTGCTGGAGGAAAATCGCGAAAAGATGCTCAGGGTCTTCGATATAGACCGCGGCGGCGACAAGCCGCGCAAGGATTTTATATACGCGCAGCAGATATTCGAATTCGTGAGTTACTTCTTTGACGAGTACTTTAAGGTAGAGGATGAATTTCCTTCGGAATGCTCGAAGGAAGACATTGAGGAGATATTGAAGAGATATAAGGAAACTTACGACGAGGCGGACGGGAGCAGCGAGTGGTTTGCCAAGATTCGCACGATTGCAAGCGATATGGGATATGCGGCCAAGCCGCGGGACTACAAGAAGAATCCCGAGGAGTATAAGGGCCATGTAGGCCATGTGAGCAACTGCATAAGAATCGCGCTTACGGGAAGGTCCGTCAGTCCGGATCTTTGGACCATTCAGCAGATTATGGGTAAAGATGCGGTCTTTGCGAGGCTCGACCGGGCTGCAGAGGCATTAAAATGATATGCGCGGGCAGGGAAGTAATTATTGTGGGGACATCGATATGATTTACGAGAGTACGAGGGGAAGGGCTACGGAGCGAAGCGTTTCCGAGGCGATAATTCAAGGAATCGCTGAGGACGGCGGCCTTTATGTACCGAAGAGCTTTCCGCAGCTGGGGACCATCGATGCTACCTTTGCAGATATGGATTACATATCGCTCGCGCATCTCGTGTTACGCCCGTTTTTCAGCGAATTTAGCGACTCGGAGCTTCTCGAGTGCATGCGGGGAGCCTACGGAAGCGGCTTCGACTGCGAGGAGACCGTGCCTCTTGTGAGTGCAGGAGATGCTAACTTTTTAGAGCTCTACCACGGACCCACCGCGGCCTTCAAGGACATGGCTCTACAGCTTATGCCGCATCTGATGAGCGCATCGCTCGATAAATGCGGCGAGAAAAAGGATGTCTGCATACTCGTTTCGACTTCGGGCGATACGGGGATGGCGGCTCTTAAGGGTTTCGAGGATGTCGCTCGCACGCTCATAATAGTGTTCTTCCCCGCGGATGCGGTGAGCCCCGTGCAGGAGATGCAGATGCGAAGCGCCGGGGGCTCCAATGTTCGCGTCTTCGGAATACGCGGAAACTTCGACGATGCCCAGCGCGCTCAGAAGGCCATGCTCGTGGACGAGGATCTCGCAAGGAAAGCGGCGGGCCTCGGATACAGATTTTCAGCCGCGAACTCGATGAATATCGGAAGGTTATTGCCTCAAATCGTTTACTATGTGAGAGGCTATGCAGCTATGATTGCCGCAGGAAGGATTAAAGCGGGCGAGAAGATCAACATCTGCGTCCCTTCGGGCAATTTCGGGAATATCCTGAGCGCCTACTACGCAAAGAAGATGGGCCTTTCGGTGAATAAGCTGATATGCGCATCCAACGAGAACAGGGTGCTGACCGATTTTTTCGAAAGCGGAATTTACGATGCGAACAGGCCTTTATTCGTGACTAATGCGCCTTCGATGGATATAATAGTGTCCAGCAATCTGGAGAGGCTGCTGTACCATGCGAGCGGAGGCGATGCGGAGCAGATTCGCCGGCTCATGACGGAGCTCTCCGAAAAGAGGCGCTACGAGCTGCCTTCGGATATAAGGGCCGGTCTGTCGGATTTCGCTGCGGGCTATGCGACGGAGAAGGAAGTGCTGGAGGCAATAGGGGATGTCTATCGCGAGTTCGACTATCTTATGGACACGCATACAGCGGTCGCATATAAAGTATGGGAGGACTACCGCGAAAGGAGCGGGGACGATATTCCGACCATAATAGCATCAACCGCCAGCCCATATAAGTTTGCCGAGGATGTATGCAGGGCCATAGGCGCGGACTTTTGCGAAGGAGTGAGCGCAGTGCGCTCGCTGCATTCGGCCTGCGGAATAAAGATACCGGAGCCCCTTGCGGATTTGGAAAACAGAAGAATTGTACACGACACTACTATAGGGCGTGAGGACATGAAGGCAGCCGTGGAAGCTGTGCTGAGCTCCTTCGCCTCGCGTTGATTTGGGCACTGCCCGGGAGAAAATATGGAACTCAACAATTACAGGCGCTTTCACTGCGTCGGTATAGGCGGAATAGGTCTTTCCGCTATTGCGGAAATTTTGCTGAGCAGGGGCATGAAGGTCTCCGGCTCCGATATCAAGGAGAGCCAGGTTACAGAGATGCTCAGAGGGCTCGGCGCGAACATACATATAGGCCACAGCGCGGATAATCTGGGCGATGCCGAGGTTTTGATATACTCCGCCGCCGTCTCGCTCGAAAATCCCGAGATACTCAGGGCGAAGGAGAGGGGAATCCCCTGCGTTACGAGGGCGGAGGCGCTCGGAGGGCTCATGTCGGATTACGAGCTTTCCATAGCGATATCCGGAACTCACGGAAAGACGACGACAACTTCCATGGTCGGCCTGATATTGCAGAATGCGGGACTTTCGCCCACCGTCTTGGTAGGCGGAATGCTCAACGAATTCCACAGCAATGTGGTGGTCGGCGCGAGCGAATACTTCGTAACCGAGGCCTGCGAGTATATGGACAGTTTCCTCTCCCTGAGCCCCCGCGTGGAGATAATACTCAATATCGATTCCGACCATCTGGATTATTTCAGGGATATTAACCATATCGCTATGTCCTTCGAAAAGTTTGCCTCCTCCGTACCCGCCAACGGCTTCGTCGTGGCTTTCGATTCCAATCCCTTCGTAAAGGCGGTTACATCGAAGCTGGATTGCAAGGTGGTTAACTTCGGATTCAACGAGGAGAGCGAATATTATGCCGGAGATATAGATTTTAACAGGCAGGGCATGCCGCAATATACGATCTACAAGTACGGGGAAAGGCTCATAGAAATACAGCTTGGGGTTCCCGGAGAACATAATATAGTTAACAGCCTCGCGGCCGCAGCCTCGTGCCTGGAGCTTGGGGTTCAGCCTGCGGTGGTAAAGGAGACCCTGGAAAGCTTTAAGGGCACCCGCAGACGCTTCGACGTGATAGGGAAAAGCGACGAGGGTGTTTCCATAGTTGATGACTATGCCCACCATCCCACCGAGGTAAAGGCGACGCTCGCCGCTGCGAAGAAGCTCGATCACAAGAAGATATGGTGCCTATTCCAACCCCATACCTACACCAGGACGATTGCTTTGATGGACGAGTTCGCCGCATCCTTCAATGATGCGGATGTGGTGGTGCTTTCTGAGATTTATGCGGCAAGAGAAAATAATATCCACAAGATTTCTTCCAAGGTCCTAATGGAAAAAATTGTGGAGCGCAGCCCGGGAAAGGAGATATATTTCTTCGCGGACTTCGACGAAATTGCGAGCTTCGTGCGCGAAAATGCGCGCAGCGGAGACCTCGTAATAACCATGGGAGCGGGAGATATATACATGGTTGGCGAGCTAATCCTTGAAAAATGCAAAGAATAGGAATATAATCTAGCCGATAGAGGTATTTGCATGCGTTAAATACCGTGATGTGTGACAGCTTAAGTGGAAAGGCTGGTGTGTGTATGCAGATCACTGATGTACGCATTCGCAAGTTGGACAATGGCGGAAAGATGAAAGCCGTCGCCTCTGTCACCTTCGATAGTGAATTTGTCGTACACGACATAAAGATTGTCGAGGGGGAGAGAGGCTACTTCGTTGCGATGCCGAACAAAAAGGTCGGCGATTCTTACAAGGATGTCGCTCATCCCTTGTGCGCTGAGACTCGTAAGAAAATTTCTGATGAAATTTTTTCCAGGTACATGGAAGTCGCGGGCCCTGTAGAAAGGGCGGACCAAAAAAAGTAAAGTGACACACTTGAAAGAAGCGGCGCGCTGCGCCGCTTCTTTCTTTTTTGCTTTACAATCTTTAAAGTTGCGCCTCTCGGTGATATACTGATAAGGTCCATAAGATAGATTCGGCGGATGCTGAAGAAAGGAACGGGAAATGAACAGCGGAATATTTGCGGATTATAAATTATTTGCGGGCAACGGCAATCGAGAGCTTGCCGAGGAGATAGCCGGCATAATGGGCAGGAGGCTCGGGGAAGCGGAAGTTACGAAGTTCTCCGATGGCGAGGTTTCGGTCAGCCTCTACAAGACGGTGAGGGGCCTGGACGTATACATCATACAGCCCACCTGCCATCCCGTGAACGACAACCTCATGGAGCTGTGCATAATGATGGATGCAGCCAAGAGGGCTTCCGCGGGCAGAATCAATGCTGTAATCCCTTATTACGGATACGCGCGCCAGGATCGCAAGGCGAAGGCCAGAGATCCGATTACCGCCAAGCTGGTCGCCGATATACTCAGCGCCGCGGGTGCGGACAGGATCGTTACGATGGATCTTCATGCATCCCAGATACAGGGATATTTCGACATCCCGGTGGATCACCTGAAGGGCATGCCGATACTCGCGAGATATTTCCGTCAAAAACTGGAAGACGAAGTGGATAACCTCGTCATAGTCTCTCCCGACCACGGCTCCGTGTCGAGGGCGAGGAGCTTTGCCCATCCCTTCGAAGCTCCGATAGCGATAATAGATAAGCGCCGCCCGAAGGCCAATGTTTCTGAGGTGATGAACATCATCGGAGATATCGAAGGTAAGGTCTGCATACTCACGGACGATATAGTTGATACCGCGGGCACCATCTGCAACGCTGCGGAGATTCTTATTAAGAAAGGCGCGAAAAAGGTTTTCGCGGGTGCGACTCACGCTGTGCTTTCGGGCCCCGCCATAGAGCGCATCAATAACTCTATGATAGAGGAGATGGTGCTGCTCAACACCATACCGCTTCCCGAGGAGAAGAAGATAGATAAGATAAAGACTCTCTCCGTCGCACCTCTATTTGCGGAGGCCATAATAAGCATATTTACAAACGACTCCGTCAGCAGACTGTTCGGGGAAAGATAGCAAGGCATGTATCTGATCTGCGGACTGGGAAATCCCGGAAGGGAATATGAGCAAACCAGGCATAATATGGGCTTTCTTACCATAGACCTGCTCTCGCAAAAGCTCGGGATAAAGGTCGGGAAGCTCAAATTTCGCTCGCTCATAGGCGACGGAAGGATAGGCGCTGAGCGCGTAATCCTGATGAAACCGCAGACCTACATGAACAGATCCGGCGAAGCGCTCAGGGAGATCGTGAGCTACTACGGAATAGAGCCCGAAAAACTGATCGTGATATACGACGACATTGATTTGGCCGTGGGCGAGCTTCGCATCAGAAAGAAGGGCAGCGCCGGTACCCATAACGGCATGAGGAGCATAATTTATCAGCTTCAATTCGACGATTTTCCGAGGATAAGGATAGGCACGGGCAAGAGCGATATAGTCCCGCTCGTCAGCTACGTTACGCAGAGGCCGGACGAGAGTGAGATTCTTCCTCTGGCCGCGGCAATTGAAGATGCCGCTTCGGCCTGCATAATCTGGGTCGAGGAAGGGGTCGACGCTGCCATGCAGCGCTTTAACCGCAAGCCCGAATCAAAAAAGCCCGCCAAAAGCGAGAAGTGCAGGGACAAAGGCAAAGAAACAATTTCTGAAGATGGGAAAGAGAATTAACATAGTGGGCTTGTCCGAAATCCGGACGGCTCCGCTGGCAGCAAAACTTGCAGAAGAAAAAGCCGGACAAGGTCTGATACTTACCACATCCGCAAAGCGCGCGAAAAGGATAGCTTCGGACCTTGCCTTTTTTAGTGATGTCCCGATATATATCCTGCCAGATTTGGAGACGGCGAGCTTCATCTACGAGGCGAAATCCACCGCTGAGCTCGACAGCAGGGTCGCGGCCATGGCGGCCATGGGCGGAGAGGAACCTTGCATAGTAGTAGCTCCGGTTTTGGGTGCACTTAAGAAACTCCCGCCCCGCGAATTCTTCTTTGCAGATGCCGTAGAACTCGAAGTCGGCGGCTTCTGTGAGCGGGAAGAGTTGGTGGAGGCTCTGCTGCGCATGGGGTACGAACGGAGTTATTCAACGGAAGCCCCCGGACAGTTCGCCCTGCGCGGAGACATAGTGGACGTCTTTGCCCCTCAGAGCAGCGATCCCGTTAGAATCGAACTCTTCGACAGGGAGGTGGATTCTCTCAGATCCTTCGACAGCCTAAGTCAGCGTTCGAACGCCATTTTGGAGAGCTTGCGGATATTGCCCGCGCAGCTGATGGTCAGAGACGAGGCGGTCTTCGCAGCGGGTTTAAGAGCCATAACTTCGGCCTATTCGAGGGCGATCGAAAAGGCCGGTAGCCGCGAGCAGCTCGAAAAACTTCGAAAGAAGCGCGACTACCTTATAGACTGCATAGAGGATGATATAAACAGGCAATATCTGGAAGGATTTGTCTCCTATTTCTATGAGGAGCCCGGCTTAATCTGGGAATATGCATCCCGCAACTCCTTCATAATAGTCGATGATCCCTCCCGCATAGATGAAGTCCTGGATTTTTACGAGAGGCAGCAGGCCGAGGATGCCAGGCTGATGCTCGAAAGATTCAACGGAATTGCCGAGGATTTGAATTCCTATCCGAGCAGAGCTGATATCCTTAAATTGCGCGAGATGAGCGAGCGTTGCGATATCTATTACTGCACCCCCTTTGCGCAGAATATCGAGATGGCCGGCAAGATGGACGAGAGGATGGATGTGCAGGTCCGGCAGGCGCCGGTCTTCAACGGCCACATGGATGTTCTAAGCAGGGAGCTCGCGCGCTATATCGATGACGGCTACAGGGTCGTAATAGCCTGTTCGAGCGAGGAGAGGATTGCGAATCTTGCGGATTTCTTCGAGCGCGAAGGCCTCGGGGGCCGGCTGGAACTTCGCTACGGGAGGCTCACGCAGGGGAGTGAATTTACCGAAGAGAAGATTCTGTATCTCTCGGAATCCGATATATTTGTTTATATAAAGAGCGCCTCCAAGCAGAGGAAGAGTTCCAAGGCCAAGATTAGGGCCTTCACCGATATCAGGAAGGGCGACTACGTCGTGCACGAGGCTCACGGTATCGGGCGATTCGCCGGTGTTCAGATGCTGAGCATCGACGGAAGCGAGAGGGACTACCTGAGAATAGAATATGCCGGAGAAGATCTGCTCTATGTTCCCGTCGATCAGATGGATAATATTCAGAAATATGTGGGAGGCGAAGCTGCTGCGCCCAGGATAAACAGGTTATCGGGCCTCGAATGGCAGAGGACCAAGGCGCGGGCCAAGGCCGCCATAAAGGATATGGCCGAAGATCTCCTGAAGCTATCGGCCGAAAGGGAGCTTAAGCCCGGACACAGATTCGGGCCGGATTCGGCCTGGCAGAAGGAGTTCGAGGACTCATTTCCCTATGAGGAGACTGCGGATCAGCTGCGCTGCATAGAGGAAATTAAAGCGGATATGGAGTCGGATAAGGCGATGGATAGACTGCTCTGCGGAGATGTGGGCTACGGAAAGACCGAGGTCGCG
>JAAZLU010000237.1 GCA_012799165.1 Clostridiales bacterium | reverse complement strand
TTGGCCGCACTCAGAAGTCTCGCCGACATGGGCAATACCCTGATAGTCGTCGAGCACGATCAGGAGACCATGGAGGCGGCGGATATAATCGTCGACATAGGACCCGGTGCGGGGGCAGCGGGCGGATACCTGGTTGCGCAGGGGAGCATCGAGGATATAAAAAACTGCGAGGATTCCGTCACCGGACAATACCTCAGCGGAAGGAGAAAGATATCCGTGCCCGAAAAAAGACGCGAGGGCAGCGGTAAAAGTATAATAATAAAGGGTGCCGAGGCTAACAATCTAAAGGCCATCGATGTGGAGATACCGCTCGGCAAATTCGTCTGCGTTACGGGGGTTTCCGGAAGCGGCAAATCCAGCCTTGTAAATGACGTGCTCTATAGGGCGCTGGCGGAAAAGCTTTATCGCTCCAAGGAGAAGCCCGGAAAGCATGCCTGCCTTGAAGGAGTCGAAAACATAGATAAGGTCATAAATATAGACCAGTCACCCATAGGCAGGACTCCGAGGTCCAATCCGGCAACCTACACGGGAGTATTCACGCCGATACGCTCGCTATTTGCGCAAACTAAGGAAGCGAAGATGCGGGGATATAAACCGGGACGCTTCTCCTTCAATGTAAAAGGAGGACGCTGCGAGGCCTGCAAGGGAGACGGAATAATAAAGATAGAGATGAACTTCCTGCCCGATGTCTATGTGCCCTGCGAGGTCTGCCACGGGAAGCGCTACAACAGGGAGACGCTCGAGGTGAACTACAAAGGCAAGAACATCTACGAAGTTTTGGATATGAGCGTCGACGAGGCCTTAGATTTCTTTAAGCATATACCGGGCATAGAGCGCTACATATCCACCCTGAGCGATGTCGGTCTGGGCTACATAAAGCTAGGGCAGCCTTCGACGCAGCTTTCCGGCGGCGAGGCTCAGAGGATTAAGCTTGCGACGGAGCTTTCGAAGCGCGCCACGGGGAGCACTCTATACATACTCGATGAACCCACCACGGGGCTTCACTTCGCGGATGTGGAAAAGCTGGTCGATGTGCTGCAAAAGCTCGTCGATGCCGGGAACAGCGTCGTAGTTATAGAGCATAATCTCGACGTCGTAAAGACGGCGGATTACATAATAGATCTCGGTCCGGACGGAGGAGAGAGGGGCGGCGAACTCGTCGCCTGCGGAACTCCCGAGGAGATTGCGATGAACGAAAAATCCTACACCGGCCGATATTTGAAACAGATGCTATAGGAGGAAATATGGAAAAAAGAAATTTGACCATGCTCACGGACTTCTACGAACTCAGCATGGCGAACGGCTACTTTCTAGAGGGATTAGGAGATAAGATCGTCTACTTCGATCTATTCTACCGCAGGATTCCCGAGGGCGGAGGCTATGTAATAAGCGCGGGACTTGAGTCCTTCATCGAGTACATCAACGATCTCAAGTTTACAGAGGAAGATCTGAGTTTCCTTCGAAAGAAGGGGCTGGATGATAAATTCCTGGACTACCTGCGTAACTTCCGCTTCGAATGCGATGTCTGGGCTGTTCCCGAGGGGACTCCGGTCTTTCCCGCCGCGCCCATGATGACTGTAAGGGGGCCCGCCATTCAGGCGCAGTTCATAGAGACTATGGCATTGCTCTTGATATCGCATCAGAGTCTTATTGCGACAAAGGCTTCCAGAATCGTGAGGGCTGCCAAGGGCAGAGCGGTAATGGAATTCGGCGCCAGAAGAGCTCACGGCGCGGACGCCGCGATACTCGGCGCCAGAGCCGCCTACATAGGAGGCTGCGTGGGGAGTTCATGCGCGATATGCGAGCCCGAGTACGGAATACCGGCTCTCGGAACAATGGCACACTCATGGGTGCAGGTATTCGACAGTGAGTACGAGGCATTTTACAGCTATGCCAAGCACTATCCGAACAACTGCTCGCTGCTGGTCGATACCTACGATGTGCTGCGTAGCGGCGTTCCCAATGCTATAAAGATATTTGACGAGTTTAAGCCGAGCAACAAGAGTATCCGGATCGATTCGGGAGACATCGCTTACTTGACTAAGCAGGCGAGGCAGATGCTGGATGCTGCGGGCCACAGCGATGCGAAGATAATCATCTCCAATTCGCTCGACGAACACATAATATCGGATGTAATAAGGCAGGGCGCATGTGTGGACAGCTTTGGGGTGGGTGAGAGGCTCATAACTTCCAGAGCGGCGCCGGTGCTCGGAGGAGTCTATAAACTCTGCGCGGTCGAGGACAAAGACGGCAATGTTTTGCCCAGGATAAAGGTTTCGGAGAATGTGGAGAAGGTGACCAATCCCGGCTACAAGAAAGTCTACAGGCTCTACGAGAAGGATGGCGGACATGCCTTTGCGGACGTGATAACCCTTGCGGATGAGCCGGCTCCTACGCCTGGGAATTACACGGTGATAGATCCTCTGTCCACGAAGATTAAGAAGCATCTGGACAGCGATTTTTGCGTGAAGGAGTTGCTGGTTCCCATCTTCGAGGGTGGAAAGCAGGTCTACACATCTCCTCCGGTAGACGAGATAAGGAGAAGCTGCAAGGAGAAGACGGAAAATCTCTGGGAGGAGGTGCTTCGCTTCGAAAATCCGCACAGGTATTACGTCGATCTGTCTCCCAAGCTCTGGGAGCTGAGGACGAATATGTTACAGGAGGCTCACGAGGGATAGGAGGGAGAATTTGGCAATTTATGAATTCAAAAGCACGGACGGCCAAAGCACTGTCAAATATCGCATTTGGGAGGCCAAGGGAGAGACGAAGGCAATCCTTCAGATAATACATGGCATGAGCGAGCATATAGCCAGGTACGATCCCTTTGCGAGCTGGCTCGCCGAGAACGGAATAACGGTGGTGGGAGACGATCACATAGGTCACGGGATGAGCAGCGACCCTGCTGATTACGGTTATTTCGGGGAAAAGGACGGTCATAAGAGGCTCGTGGACGATGAGGAGGAGCTTCGCCTGATAATGAGAGCGAAATATCCCGGTGCCCCGTACTTTATGCTGGGGCACAGCATGGGCTCCTTTATGCTGAGGGCCTGGCTTGCGCTCTACGGCGCCAAGTCCGACATAGCCGGTGCCATAGTAATGGGAACCTGCGGCCCGAACAAGATGCTGCCCGCGGGAATTTTTCTGGCTAAAACCCTTAAACTCTTGAAAGGAGGCAGAGCAAAGAGTAAATTGCTCAGCGATCTGACTCTCGGCCCCTACAGGAAGCCCTTTACGGGCGAGGCGAGCAGCAACGCCTGGCTTTCGACCGTTCCCGAGGTTTCCGCCGACTACGATGCGGATCCGATGTCGGGTTTTCCCTTCACAATCGGAGGCTATGTGGACTTGTTCGCGCTAATAAATTTTGTCACCTCGGAGGGCTGGTACGGTATGGTTCCCAAGGACATCGATTTGCTGGTCTGCTCCGGGAAAGAGGACCCCGTGGGAGATTTCGGCAAAGGGCCGGAACTGACAGCTGAAAAGCTTCGAGAGGCGGGTTGTTCGGTCGAATTAAAACTCTATGAGGGCATGCGCCATGAGGTACTCGGCGAGGCAAGCAAGGGCGAGGTATGGAAGGATATGATGAACTTCATCAAGTCCCATCCGGGGAGTGAGGGTGCATGGTTAATATAGGAAATTCCTGGGACACTCTCTTGGCTGATGAATTCAAGAAGGACTATTACCTCAATCTGCGGGAGTTTCTCAAGCGTGAATATTCAAGTCGGGTGATCTACCCGGATATGTACGATATCTTCAACGCCTTTAAATACACGGCATACGAAGATGTGAAAGTCGTTATAATAGGGCAGGATCCCTATCATCAACCCGGGCAGGCTCATGGTATGTGTTTTTCGGTGAAGCCCGGTGTTCCGGCTCCGCCTTCTCTTCAGAATATTTTTAAAGAACTTTCCTTGGAATATCCCGACTACCGCATTCCGCAGGACGGATATCTCGTGCGCTGGGCCGAGCAGGGCGTGCTGCTGCTCAACGCCGTTTTGACGGTGCGGGCGAACAATCCCAACTCCCATAAAGGAAGAGGATGGGAACAATTGACGGATAAGGCGATAGAACTCCTTGACGAACGCGAGAAGGCTGTTGTATTCTTATTATGGGGAGCCAATGCGAGAGCTAAGGCCTCCCTGGTGACAAATCCGCGTCATCTCGTGCTGCAGTCGGCTCATCCTAGCCCGCTGTCCGCACACAGAGGTTTCTTCGGTTGCGGTCACTTTATTAAGACAAATGTTTTTTTAGAGGAACTGGGCCATACACCGATAGTATGGTAGGAGGTAATTATGACTTTTGCGATTATTGCTGGTGTAGTCGTCCTCATTGCGCTCTATGTGTTGAGCTTCTACAACGGAACCATCACGATGCGCAATCAGGTCGAGGAAGCTTTTTCGACTATGGATGTGTATCTTAAGCAGAGATACGATCTTATTCCGAACTTCGTAAATACTGTTAAGGGCTATGCCGCTCACGAACAGCAGACATTGGTTCAGTTGACCGAGGCCAGAACGAGGGCCATGGGTGCGACGACGACAGAGGAAAAGATTGAGGGAGAGAAGGTATTCCAGTCCGCCCTTTCTAGATTGATGGCGGTCGTAGAAAACTATCCCGAACTCAAGGCGAACCAGAACTTCCTGCAGCTTCAGGAAGAGTTGGCGGCTCAGGAAGGGCACATAGCGAATTCCAGAAAGTACTACAACGCCAACGTAAGGGAATTCAACATCAGAATAGAGAAGTTCCCGGGCTCCTTGCTGGCAGGTCTCTTCGGATTCACCAGGCAGCCTCTGTACGAAATACCCGATGTGGCTCAGAGAGAGAACGTAACAGTACAATTTTAATGGTAGCTATGATGAGAAACACAAAATTCAGGCACACTTTGCTGTGCCTTTTGTGCATTGTGACTGTATTATCCTCCGTTGCTTTCGCATCTGCGATAAGTTACACGACGGATTCCTACGATGTGGAGATAACGGTGTCCGAGGATTCGTCCATGCACGTAGTGGAAACCATAAAGGTCAACTTCGAAAGCCCCGCTCACGGCATCTTCCGAACCATTTACAAGAGCAGGGAAGTCTATTTTGAGGATGAAGATGGGTTCCAAGTATCGGAGATGGTCTATAAGTTAAAGAATTTTGAGTGCGAGGGAGTCGAGATTAAAGTTGACAACAGCAATAGCGACTACGTAGATATACGCATGGGTTCAGCCGACATCGAAATAACGGGTCCAATGACCTATAGGATTGAATACGATGTAGTAATGTATGTCGACGATCTGGAAAATGCGGACCACTTCTACTGGAACCTGGCGCCTTCCTACTGGCAGAACGAGATACAGCAGTTTACATTCAAGGTTAATATGCCCAAACCCTTCAATCAAGAGAAGGTGGGGATTTACGCCGGCAGACTCGGAAGTGCCGACACATCCATTGTGGAATGGAGGGTCGATGGAAATACTCTCGAGGGCCGAGTTACGGAGCCGCTTCCTTCGTACACTGGCGTTACTGCCCGTATAAGGCTGCCCGAGGGATACTGGGTAGGCGTTAAGGACGACTCCTATAAGGTTATGATAGCTTTAGGCGTGCAGGTTCTTCTTACCGCAGCTGCCGTGCTGCTGTTCTTTAAGCGCGGCAAGGACGATAAGATTATTAAGACCGTTGAGTTTTATCCTCCGGACGATATGCCTCCCGTGGAGCTGGGCTATTTCTACGACGGCAAGGTCGATAACGAGGACATGACCGGGATGATACTCTGGTACGCCCAAAACGGATACCTTAAGATTGTTCAGACCGGAGAAAAGAGCGGGCTGTTCAGAAAGGCTAAGCCCATCCTCGAATTGCACAAGATTAAGCCCCTTCCGAAGGATGCTCCCGCTTACTCCTGGGCACTATTCAATGCGATTTTCGATGGCAGAACGGTTCTGGAGATGGAAAACATACCGGAAGGTTTTGGGGACGATTATCTTGAGGCCAAGGATATGGTGAAGCTCTATTTTCTGGACAATAATAAGCATATCACTGAACCCTCCAGCCTCAAGGCAAGGAGGCCTGCGGTCTTGCTGGCGATGGCGGTATTCGCGGTAATGATACTGTCGGGCGCGTTCTTTTATGTCAACAGCACCGCGTTGATACCTCTAACCGCATCCACTATAATCTGCGAGATAATCTGCTTCCTGTGTATAGTATTTATGCCCAAGCCTTCGAAGTTCCGCACTCAGCTTTTGGGTCGCATACTCGGATTCAAAGATTTTATAGAGTTTGCGGAGGTAGATAGGATAAATAAACTGGTGGAAGAAGACCCCGAATATTTTTACAACATTCTTCCCTACGCCTATATATTCGGGCTCACCGATAAGTGGATTAAAAACTTCGATAAACTCGCCCTGCAGGCTCCCAG
>JAAZLU010000236.1 GCA_012799165.1 Clostridiales bacterium | reverse complement strand
TCTGTTCCTGATATTTTTTATAATAGCGGTAAGAGGTCCCGCCGTTGCAGAAAACCTGCTTAATATCTCCCTCTTCAAAAATAGGACGTAAATCAGAAGGCACTACATTTTGAATGCTGGCATCGCCGGATCCGATGATGTCGCAACGGTAAATAACATCGTAAACGGCAATTTGGTGCTGCAAAAGGAAGGCTCTTCGCTCTTCAATGTCCGTGCTCAATTCCACATTAAAAATACGCCCGAGCAAAGGCCAGAAACGATTTTGAGGATGTCCGTAAAAGAAGCCGTACTCTCTGGTCTTGACAGAGGGGAATGAACCCAAAATAAGAATTTTTGAATCAGCTCGAAATAGAGGTTTCAATGGGTGGGTAACGGTTTGATGCTTAGGCATTTTTAAATCTCACATTACTGTTCTTAATATGTTTTCTGAAAATCTTTTCGCACTGCTCTAATGGAAATTTAAGTCTGTTTTCTTGAAAATTACCACATATTTCCTAGGCATACCCTCTCCAGATACTGCTCGGCGATGCCTTTGAGTTCCAGCATTTTACTCTTCGCCGTCGCCGGTTCGCTGTATCGATAGGAAGGAAAATAGCGACTTAAGTGCAAGGGAATTGACGGACTTATATCAGCCAAAAACTTTGCCTCCGCCCGCATATCTTCAGCGCTGTCGGAAATCCCGGGCACGACCAGTGTCGTTACTTCAACATGCGCCGCGGCAGCAGCCAGTTCTATAGTTCTTAAAGTCGTTTGCAAATCGCCGCCCAATCTTCTGTAAGTTTCCTCGGAAAAGGCTTTCAAGTCGATATTCCAAGCCGAAACATAGGGCAGCAACTCTTTAAGGCAAGGGGCATTTATCTGACCGTTTGTTACGAGGATGATTTTCAAGTCCTTCGCTTGAGCCAGCCTGGCTGTATCCAAGATAAATTCAAAGGCTATTAGCGGTTCGTTGTAAGTGAAAGCAATGCCGATATTTCCCCTCCGCCTTTCCGCAGCCGCCATGGCGATTAAGTCTTCCGGAGGGAACTCCCGCACATAGAGTTCAACTGCCCCGCGCCTGGCGATATGATGATTCTGGCAGAACGGACAGGCCATATTGCAGCCGAAGCTTCCCACGGACAAGATCATGCTGCCCGGGTAATAGTAGACCAAAGGCTTCTTCTCAATCGGGTCCAGAGCGAGCGAAGTAATCTTCCCGTAGTTTATCGACTTAACCACGCCGTCCTTGGCCTGCCTGGCACCGCAAAAACCAATCTGCCCTTCTGATAATGGGCAATGGCGCGGACAGAGCGGACAGACGGCAGACTCGTTCATCGCAGCTTCATTCATGGCGCACCACCTCGAAGCGTTCCAATGTAATGGCCTCGCCTGCTGCGATGCCGGCCTTTCGTCTTGCAATCTCCACCTGCCTTTCCGCCGTATCGATGCCCTCCAGATTCGGCAACAAAACGCCGCGCCGCAGGCCAGAGCTGACGATAACGCCGTAACGCTTGGGATCCAACTCCTTTATACTTTGAATCTTTTCCGCCGGAAAGAGCACATCGACACTGACATCCAGATCCTCCAATTCTTCCGGGCGCAACGGCTGAAAACGAGGGTCTTTCGTGGAAGCGGATATCGCATTCGACTGTATCTCAAGCGCCAGCGAACCGCGGCAAGGTTCTAAAGTGCCTATGCAGCCGCGCAGTTGTCCCTCGCGATGGAGGCTCACGAAGCAGGCCGCCTGCCTTTTTGTCATTTCATCGGGCAAATTCTCCGGCAATTCGGGACGACGGCCCGTTCGGATATATTCTTCTATAGTCTGTCTGGCCAGTGCGATGTAGGGATCTTCCGTCGCACTTTCTTCTTTTTCCGCTTGTGCGGAAGCTTCAAGGAACTTGCGCTGGGGATTTTTCTTCGTCGGGCTAAAACGAAAGACCGCATAGCCCACACCGAAAGTACCTTCATAAGACAGCTGCTCAGCCTCAACTTCCTCTCCGTCCAGGGCGCCCGCCATAATCCGGAAGGAAGAGAGACCGCATTGGGCGGCTTCCCTCGTAAGGCCTGCCGGCACTGCTAAGAGCTCATCGAAAGCGGCACGACCGAGTATGTCGTTAATCATAGCGTCAAATTTCGGCCCCACCTCCTTAAAACCGTAAGGGCCATCCGCCTTTAACACATGGGAAAGGTCGCCGGAGGCGATGTAGACGGTGCGGCGATTGAGCTCTTCCGCCGCCGCGGCGATGATTCGCCCCAAGCGATAGTGTATCTCCGCCGGAAGTCCGGATAAACCCAGGCGCAGGAATTTAAAGTTTTTATATTCTTTAGCGATAAAGTACATAGGCACAAAACTGCCGTGGTCGTGTCTATTTGTTTTAGTGTCGCCAAAGACTGCTATACCCTCCCGCTCCGCATGTTTAAAAATATAATTTATTAAAGCATGATCGTTTTCAAAGTT
>JAAZLU010000235.1 GCA_012799165.1 Clostridiales bacterium | reverse complement strand
GCTAAGTACCGAGACCGCCAAGCCCCGCCGTATGCAAGCTACATTCCTCCGTCATCTTATAATCATTATTTCAATCAAAGTAATTTAAACATCAAATCCACACAAGCGCGCGTGCTTGCATAAGCGGACAATCACGGGTCGCGGTTCTTAGCGATTACCGAGTCGAAGACGAAGGTAAAGCTTAGAACCGCTCGGGGTACCCGTGTTAGCGAGAGCGTGTCCGCGTTGCAAGTACGCGCGCAAACCATTAAGATTACAAGCTGCTTCCGGAGTTATAGGATAAAAAACTGAGGCCGAATTTAACAATTCAACCTCAGCCGATATCGCGCTATTTGGATTTAGAATTTTTCGATTACTCTTCGGATTCTTCTGCCACCGCATCGGGCTCCTCGCCCTCCTCTGCAACTTCCTCATCCTCCGGCAGCGAAGCTGCAACCTTATCGGTCACCCTTACGACTATGCTCTCCGGATCCATCTTGAGCTCGATCTTATCCGTATTGAGTTCCTCAATATCCTTGAGGTGAAGCACCGATCCTATCTGCATTCCATCCATGTCGACCGTAACGACGTCGATCATGTCCGCGGGAAGCGCAGAATACGCTACCTCGAAGATCATCTTGTCGACAATTCCGGATATCCTCTCGTCGTTTATAAACTCGATGTGAAGTATGCTGTTGACTTTTTCGTCGGCCGTCAGCGCCTGGAAATTGATGTTCAATATTTCACCCGTAACCGGATGCGAAGACTTCTCCTTCACCTGAACATTAAAGCTGGTTCTTCCCAACTTGAGGGTAACCCTTGAGCCCTCCCTCTTTTCGCGATCGAGTTTTAGAGCCGTCACCTTCTCGATTTGAATCGGAATCGACTCCTCCAAAGACTTCCCAAAGATGCTTCCCGGAACAAAACCGAGCCTTCTGAGCTTCGGCGCCTTGACGCTGAAATCGCGCTTCTGAACATTTACGATATCCATTAAATTCCTCCTTAAAAACAGAGCTTGTTATATTCTCTGCGTTATCCTTTTATTTTGCGAGCTCTATGATTATCCGCCTGTAAGGCTCCTCGCCCTCACTCCTCGTCGTCACCGCGGGCCTCGACTGAAGGGCCGTGTGTATAACCTTGCGCTCATAGGGGTTCATGGGCTCCAGGCGCACGCTGCGTCCTGAATTTTCAACCTTGTTCGCAAGACGATTTGCGAGTCTCTCGAGAGTTCTCTCTCTCTTTTCTCTGTAGTTCTCCGCATCCAACACCACGCGCGTGTATTTACCGCTCTCCTTGTTTATAACAAGGCTTGTGAGGTACTGCAGCGCATCGAGCATCGAACCGCGCTTACCTATCACTGTGCCGGAATCTTCTCCTTCGAAGTCCACATACACACTCTCCGCATTGGCACTAACCTTCATCTCAAGATTGAGCCCCATCTCCCTTATTACACTTTCAAGGAAGCTCTTAGCAGGATGTTCACTTTGCTCGACCAAGTCCTTGGGCCTTTCGCTGAGCACTCTCACTTCATCGAAGAGGTACTCCTCGTCTCCGCGGCGGCTCTGCTGCTTGTTCAAGGTCTTGCGGTTCTTCCTCCTTCTCGATCTGGAAGACTTCCCCGGCCTTTGAGGGCTATCGACACCGCATTTTTCTATCACTATCTCGACGCCGTCTTCCCTTTTTACTTTTATTTTTTGCTCGCCGTCGGTCTTAATCTCCGCGACAGGCCTTTTTCTTTCCTTCCTTTCGGGCCTCTCGGGCCTCTGCTGTGCTCCTGTGAGCTTTTCCTCTCTCTCGGGCCTTTCGGGCTTCTCCGGCTGCTCTTCCTTCTCGGGAGCCTTCTCCTCCACCCTCACCCTCGCGAGTTTAGACCCTATTCCGAAAAAACCTCTTGTGGGCTGTTCCAGTACGGTCACTTCGACCTGGTCTCTTGTGAGCCCCAGATCTGCCAAAGCGAGGCTCACGGCATTATCTATGCTGTCGCCCCATTTTTCCGAATATCTCATTATTACTTTGCCTCCAAAGTATCCTAATTGCTCCTCTGCGCCTTTCTCTGCTTCCTCGAGTCCTTAAAATCCTGAATAATCTCGGCTCTCAACTTATTTTCGTCGGTTTGCTTTTTAAACAGCAGCGTCTGGGCTATTGCGAAAAAGTTTCCAATTGCCCAATAGAGAGCAGTTCCCGCCGGGAAGCTTCTTCCCATCAGGAATATCATCAGGGGAAAGAAATAGGTCATACCCTTCCCCATGCCGCCAGCAGCACCCGCGCTTCCTCCCAAACTCGATGAGAGGTAGGTGGTAAGACCGGCTATTATCGGCAGAATCCAGGGGTCCGGTTGACACAGGTCGCTCACCCATAAAAAGGACTCATGTACCGCGGCTATCATTTCAGGTGCAGCCATGTATTCGAGGGGGTTTCTTAAAAGCGAGAAAAGACCCATAATTATGGGCATCTGTACGAGCAGGGGCAGGCAGCCGCTAGACTGGCTAACACCCTCCTTCTTGTAAAGCTCCATGGTCTTTTGACTTACCATCTCGCGATTTCCCGCATAGCGGGTCTGGATTTCGTTGATCTTGGGTTGAAGTTCCGCTGTCTTTGCCTGAAATTCAATCTGCTTTTTGTACAGCGGGAGCATGGCAAGCCTCACTATAAAAGTGAGGATTATTATTGAAAGTCCATAGCTTTGAACCATCCCGTAAATCCATGCAAGGAGCAAACCTATAGGTTTTGCTAACATTCCGATTATATAGTTCATTGTTCCTCCAAAGAAACATTCAGTGCCTAGGGCACGGGATCGTAGCCTCCCGGGCGTCCCGGATGACATCTCAACATCCTCTTAATTCCAAGGATTGTTCCTTTAATAACTCCGTATTTTTCTATGGCCTGCATCGCATATTCCGAGCATGTCGGAAGATATATGCATTGCGCCGGGAAAAGCGGCGATATGCAGGTTCTGTACATTTTTATAAAATAGATGAATGCTCGCTTCATTATTTTATCAATCCGGCCCTTCTCAGAGCACTCCGCAGGGATATCTCAACATCCGCGCACTTTGCTTCTACGGCACTGCTTCTTGCTATGAGCAGAAAATCGTATCCGAGCGGCAACTCCGCCTCCGTTTTTCTGAAAGCTTCTCTCATAAGGCGTCTTGCCCTGTTGCGGCAAACGCTGTTTCCGACCTTTTTACTGGCCAAAAAGGCTTTGCGATTATAGGAAAGTCCGTTCTTTATGTAAAGGAGTACGAGGTGCCTGCTGTTCGACGATTTCCCCCGCTTATAGAGTTTTTTGAAATCCTCTCTTTTCCTGAGTATCTCGGGTTTTTTCAAATTATCTCTCCTTTAACAAAAAGACCGGTTTCCGCGGTCCTTATGCTGAGAGTACTTTTCTACCTCTCAATCTTCTCCTCTTTAGAATTCTGCGACCGCTCTTTGTGGCCATTCTCTTGCGAAAGCCGTGTTCCTTAGCCCTCTGACGCTTCTTGGGCTGGTGTGTCCTCTTAGGCAATTTTAATTCCTCCTTTCATGCAATTTGCAAACACGCCTAAATATTATATTTAATATTACTTATTATGTCAACGCTGCGAAATCTTCACATCCGCTGCGCGTGACCCTCCTCTATGCGAAACTCGTAGCCCGAAGGCAGCATCTTCCTGAGATTCGGATCTATATCCGTCGCCGTTATAAATACCTGCACATCCCTCATGCTCTCTATCAGATATCTCTGCCTACCGAAATCAAGCTCCGATAAAACATCATCCAAAAGCAGTATCGCATTATGACCTGTTTCTTTCTTTATGAGCTCGAGTTCCGCGAGTTTCATCGAAAGAGCCGCCGTCCTCTGTTGACCCTGAGAGCCGTAAGTCCTTATATCCTTACCGTTTACCTCTATTCGAAGGTCGTCCTTGTGGGGGCCGCTTCCGGTAAAACCGCGCCTCATATCGCTTTCAAAATTCTTTGCGAGCTGTTCCTTGTATTGTTTTTTTTCGAAAAACTCAGTTTCGTATTCTATGTTCAGTTCTTCTTTTCCGTCGGATATCTTGCGATGTATATCACCACTTATCTCCCTGAGTCTTTCGGTAAAAGATTCCCTTTCGCTCACTATTCTTAAAGCATAGTCGGCTAAAGTTTCATCAAAAACCCGGTAGAGATCTTTATCTCTGTTTTCATTTCGCAGCAAGGCATTTCTCTGCTTCAAAACTCTTTTATAATTACCAAGATCGCTGTAATATACGGGTTTCAACTGGCAGAGCTCTCTATCCATAAATCTTCTTCTGTGGTTGGGACCCTCCTGAACAGTCTTTTTGTCTTCCGGAGAAAAAATTACAATATAAACATTTTCTAAAAGCTCTATACTCCTATTGAGTTTAATCCCGTCTACCTTTATTATCTTACCTTCTTTTTGGTAGTATATATCTATACCGAGTTTTCTTTCATCCTTTTCCACAAGGCAAGAAGCCCTCGCAAAATTTTCTCCGAAGGCTATCATTTCGCTGTCCCTGTTGGTTCTGAAAGATTTTCCCAAACCCATTATAAATAGAGCTTCCAGCAGGTTGCTCTTGCCTTGGGCATTTTCTCCCAAAAACAGATTGAGTTTGTCGTGAAATTCTATTTCCTGCTCTTTATAATTTCTAAAATTTTCGAGTCTTATGCTTCTAAATAACATCAGTTGACGCTTATCCTCACCGGGAGGACCAGATAGGTATAAGCATCCCCTTCGAGCGGTCTTATTATGCAGGGTCCGGTAGGAGAAGACATCTGCAAAACTATCTCCGAATCCCCTACGACTTTAAGTACATCAAGAAGATATCCGGCATTAAATCCTATGGCCAGACTTTCTCCTTCTATATCCGCGCTCAGTATTTCCTTAACCTTACCTTGCTCATTACGCGAGTTTATCTCTATCTCCGAATCCTCAAAATACATCTTTATGAGCCTATTTTTACCTTCTCTAGCAAATAGTGAAGCCCTCTCTATAGCATAAAAAAGTTCTTCTCTTTCCACTACGCAGCGTGTCTTATAATCCTTTGGAAGAATATCTTTATAATTTATAAAATCTCCCTCAAGTTTCCTTGCAACTACTCTGGTTTCTCCAATTATTAATTCTATTTTCTTATCTCCAGGAATAATCTCTATGTTTCCTTCCTCGGGACTTTCCATCAATATTTTTTGAATTTCATTGAGTATGGCGTAATGTATTATTACTTTTCTCTCTTCGCTGTTCTCAATCTCTCTTTTTACCACAGCCATCCTAAAGCCGTCTAATGATGCAACTTCAAGTAAATTTTCTTTAAAATCGAAAAGACATCCTACCAAAACACCCTTCTTTTCATCTATAGAAGCGGCAAAGGTTGTCTTTTTTATAATATCTTTAAGAATTTCCTTATTTATCTCTATTTTATTTTCGCTATCAAATCTTCCCATATCCGGAAATTCATCGGCTGAAAGAGCAACTATCGAAAAATCAGATCCGAGACATTTAACATTGAGTTTTCCTTCTTCAAGATTCACAGTTACTAAAGCATTTGGAAGTTTTCTTACTATATCCGAGAAAAATCTCGCCGAAACCACCGCTGTTCCGTTTTCTCCGGAACTCACATCTAGTGTAGTCTCTATACTCATATCGAGGTTTGAAGCTGTTAAGGTAAGAACATTATCTTTTACGGAAAGTTTTATTCCTTTAAGAATAGGTATTGTTGTTTTAAGAGATACCGCTTTTGATACCGTGTTTAATGCTCTGGATAAAGCTCCCTGTGAACAAATAAATTTCATAAATTCTTCCCCCTTCTTTTTATAGTATTTTTAGTAGTATTAGTAGTAGGGCCTGTTGAAATGTTGAAAACTTTGTTAAATATTGAAATTTCAATCGCCTTCTTTTTAAAAACATGTTTATAAGTATATGCAAATAATTAAACAGCTTGTTTAAAAAATTACGAATTTTGAAGTATTTCCATAATATTATCTATGGTATTTCTTAAATTTTCATCCTTTAAAACAGCTTTGCTTATATTATTATAACTGTGAAGTATAGTTGAATGGTTTCTTCCTCCGAACATCTCTCCTATTTGAGGATAAGAAGAGTTAGTGTTCTCCCTTATCAAATAAATAGCAATCTGTCTCGGAAAAGAAATACTCTGATTGCGCTTCTTACTTTCGAGATCCGAAGACTTATATCCAAAGTACTTAGCTACACACTTTTTAATGGATTGAGGCGTAAGAGTTGATTTTTTTGTATCGAAAATATCTGTCAAAACCTTCTTTGCCATAGAAGGGCTCATCTGCACATTTTGAAGCTTCGACATGCCGTGAACTCTGTTCCAAGCACCCTCAAGATCTCTTATATTTGTGATTATATTCTGCGATATAACCTGCAACATCTCGTTTACTTCTTCGGTGATGCTAACCCCCGAAAGAATTGCGAGATTTTTAAGTATTGCAAGTCGCGTCTCGTAATCCGGAGCCTGAATATCCACCGGCATACCCCATCCGAACCTGCTCTGAAGCCTCTCCGGAATTCCATCGAGGTCCTTGGGCGGTTTATCGGAAGTAAAGATTATCTGCTTTCTGAAATTATAAAGAGACTCAAAGGTGTGGAAAAGCTCCTCCTGTGTGGCCTGCTTACCCGATATAAACTGAACATCGTCAAAAAGAAGGAGATCCACCTTCCTATATTTATTTCTGAAATCTTCCTGTCTTTTTTCTTGAAGAGATTTAACCAGTTCGTTTGTGAATGCCTCCGAAGAGACATACATAACTCTTTTTTTGGGGTATTTCTTTATTACATATTGCCCCACAGCATGCATAAGATGAGTCTTTCCAAGACCTGCCCCACTGTATATAAAAAGTGGATTGTATTCTCTAACAAAACCTTTATCCGCGATTGCAAGGCAGGCTGCCAGCGCGAGTTGATTGTTGGGCCCCTGCACAAAGCTGTCGAAGGTATATCTCGGATTAAATCCGAAGGAAGGATCTTCCGGAACAGGTGAATCCTCCGTATCGACGGGCGCACTATCGACAACTTCCATACTGTAAACCTTTCCAAGGACGGATTCGCAGGCGGAAGAAAGCTCCTTTTGATAGTTCTCTATTCTCTTTTGATAAAAACTGCTGCTACCTCCTTTAGGTGGTGTAAAATATATTTTCAGTTCCTTTTCACTGAGCTTTACGGGCTCCAGGGGGCTGAAAAAAATATTTACCGGAAGAGATTCCATGGAGGAATAGAGGTTTTGCAGAATATTTTTCCAATTTTCTTTCAGTTCAGTCTTGTTCATTTGATTTTCCCGTGCAGATATTCCCCAATATATTGGGTAGATTTGATTATAGCACAAATAAGTTTTCCATAGGTATATCATAATCCCGAGGCGAGAGTATCAAGTTATCCACAAGTTATGCACATCTTGTGGAAAAGTTTTTGCACATTTTCCAAAACCACAAGATGTTGAAAAAGAAACAAAAAAAATAAATAAAAAAACTTTTTAAAACAGAAAAAGCAACATTAATTCATGTAAAAATGTGGTAAAACTCGTATTTTCGTCGATTTTGGGCCTTCTCGTTGAAAAAAGCCCTTTTTTATGGTAATATGACAAAGTTGGTAGAAACACAAAAAAACTTGTAAGAAGGGGAAATTTTATGTCAACTGAAGAAAACAGGACAAAAAAGGGAGAAAATAAGGACTACGATGCGTCGCAGATTCAGGTGCTGGAAGGTCTCGATCCCGTAAGAAAGCGTCCCGGAATGTATATAGGGACCACCGGGGCGAGAGGTCTTCATCACTGCGTCTACGAAATTGTGGACAATTCCGTGGACGAAGCGCTTGCCGGATACTGTAAGAATATAAAACTTGCGCTCAACGAAGACGGAACCATAGAGATAGAGGACGACGGCAGGGGAATGCCCGTCGATAAGCACCCCAAGCTCGGCGTGCCCGCTATGGAGGTCATAATGACGGTGCTTCATGCCGGAGGGAAATTCGGTGGCGGCGGATACAAGGTTTCGGGCGGGCTTCATGGAGTAGGTGCCTCGGTAGTGAACGCGCTTTCGGATTATATGCGCGTGGATTCCATGAGGGACGGTCACATATACAGTCAGACATATTCGCGCGGGAAAAAGACCTCCGAGCTTGAAATAATCGGGGAGAGCGGACGCCGGACCGGCTGCCGCACGATATTTCATCCCGATCCTGAAATTTTCGAGGAAACGGAATTTAATTTTTCCGCCATAGAATCCCATATGAGGGAGACTGCCTTCCTGAATAAAGGCCTCAAGATAAGCCTTGAGGACAGGCGGGATAAGAAAAAGAGAAAAGTTCAGTTTTACTACGAAGGCGGAATAAAGGAGTATGTTAAGTTCCTCAACGCGAACCGCGAACCCGTCCATCCGGAGGTAATATATTTCGAGGTAAAAAATCAGGATCGCGAGTTTGAAGTGGCTATGCAATATACGGATAGCTACAGCGAGACCATCCTTTCTTACGCAAATAACATAAATACCATGGAGGGCGGGATGCATCTCGTGGGCTTTAAGTCAGCTCTTACAAGGGCGGTCAACGATTATGCTAAGAAGGCGAATATACTCAAGGAGGGCGATGAGTCTCTTTCGGGCGAGGATATAAGGGAGGGGCTCACGGCGATAATTTCTGTAAAGCTCACCGAGCCGCAGTTCGAGGGACAGACTAAGACCAAGCTTGGAAATCCCGATATGAGAGGTTTTGTGGAGACCGCGACGGGTGAGAATATCTTCGCATACCTGGAAGAAAATCCCTCCCAAGCGAGAAAGATAATAGACAAGTGCCTCAAAGCTTTTAGGGCAAGAGAAGCCGCGAGAAAGGCGAGGGATTTGACCAGGCGCAAGAGTGCTCTCGAAGCCACTTCGCTTCCCGGAAAGCTGGCGGACTGCTCCGAAAAGGATCCGGCGATTTCCGAAATTTTCCTGGTTGAGGGAGACTCCGCCGGAGGCTCCGCTAAAGAGGGCAGGGACAGGAAGCGCCAAGCTATACTGCCTCTTCGCGGTAAGATTTTGAACGTCGAAAAGGCCCGTCTCGATCGCATACTCAATTCCGATACCATCAAGGATATGATAACAGCTTTTGGCTGCGGAATAGGGGATGAATTCAACATCGAAAAACTTCGCTATCATAAAATAATAATAATGACGGACGCGGATGTCGACGGTGCCCATATAAGGACGCTGCTTTTGACATTTTTCTTCCGCTATATGCCCAAGCTCATAGAAGGGGGCTATGTATACGCGGCTCAGCCTCCGCTCTACAGGGTAAAATCCGGTAGGGATATGTGGTACACCTACAGCGACAAGGAGCAGGATAAGCTCCTTGCGGAACTCGCCGCCCAAGGTAAGACGAGGCCCGAGATTCAACGCTACAAAGGTCTCGGAGAGATGGACGCCCATCAGCTCTGGGAAACGACCATGAATTACGATACTAGAACATTGATGCAGATTACGATAGATGATTACGCTTCCGCGGACCACATCTTTACAACCCTCATGGGTAGCAAGGTACCGCCCAGGAGGAAGTTCATAAGAGAGAACGCGCAATACGCGAGGCTCGACGTTTAAAGGAGGAAGCAAATGAGCGATTTGATTGAACAGCATGTGCACGGAAAGGTAGTCCAGCACGAGATATACGAAGAAATGAAGACCTCCTACATCGACTATGCGATGAGCGTAATCGTTGCGAGAGCTCTTCCAGATGTGCGCGACGGGCTTAAACCCGTTCACCGCAGAATACTATACGGAATGAACGAACTCGGAAACTATCCCGACAAGCCTCACAAGAAGAGCGCCAGAATCGTCGGTGAAGTAATGGGTAAGTTCCACCCGCACGGCGAAGGCTCCATATACGATGCCATGGTGCGCCTTGCGCAGCCTTGGAATACTCGCTATCTGCTTGTGGATGGACACGGAAACTTCGGTTCCATGGACGGAGACGGCGCGGCGGCTCAGAGGTATACCGAGGCAAGGATGACCCCCCTGGCGATGGAGATGCTGCGCGAAATCGATAAGAATACTGTAGATTTTGCGGACAACTACGACGGCGAGGAAAAGGAACCCGTCGTTCTGCCTTCGCGTTTTCCGAACCTGCTCGTAAACGGCACCAGCGGAATAGCCGTAGGAATGGCTACTTCCATACCTCCCCACAATCTCGGCGAGGTTATAGATGCTTCGGTAAAGCTCATAGACAACCCGAACGCGGAAGTCGAAGACCTTATGAAGATAGTAAAGGGTCCGGATTTTCCGACCGGTGCGACCATGGTCGGAAGAACTTCGGTGAGGACTGCCTACAAGACCGGCCGCGGCAAAGTAAAGCTTCGGGCCAAGGGACGCATAGAGGAAAATTCAAAAGGTGTTACGAGTATAATCTTTACCGAGATTCCCTATCAGGTGAACAAGGCCAACATGATTATGAAGATTGCGGATCTTGTTAAGGATAAGAAACTCGACGGAATTAAAGATATAAGAGACGAGTCCTCCAAGGGAGAGGTCCGCATAGTCATAGAGCTCAAGCGCGACGCCAACCCCAGAGTTATGCTCAACAGGCTCTATAAACATACGGAGCTGGAGAGCAATATCTCCATGATAATGATAGCCCTCGTGGACGGTCGCCCAAAGCTCCTCAACCTCAAGGAAATTCTGGTTGAATATATAAAGCACCAGAAGGAAGTGCTCACCAGGCGCACTCAGTTCGACCTCGATAAGGCGGAGGCGAGGGCCCATATACTCGAAGGACTGCGCATCGCCATAGACAATATCGACGAGGTAATAAGGACGATAAGAGAGAGCTACAGCGATGCCAAGGAAAAACTGATGGAGCGCTTCGGGCTCAGCGAGATCCAGGCTCAGGCCATACTCGATATGCAGCTCAAGAGGCTCCAGGGTCTGGAAAGAGAGAAGATAGAAGATGAGTATCGGGAGCTTCAGAATAAGATTGCTTATTATAAGAGCTTGCTCGCGGACGAAAAATTGCTTATGGGCGTAGTTAAAGACGAACTCTTGGAAATCAGGGATAAGTGGGCGGACGAAAGGCTCACCGAGATAGTAGCCGACGAAGGCGAGGTCGACGAGTCCGAGCTCATAGAGGAGGAGAGTGTCGTAATAACGGTTTCGCATCTGGGGTACATCAAGCGTGTTTCCGAGGATACCTACAGGACCCAGAGACGAGGCGGCAAGGGAATAATCGGGCTTTCGACAAGGGAAAGCGACTTCGTAAAGGATTTGATAACTACCTCGACGCACGACAAGCTGATGTTCTTTACGAATATGGGTAAGGCTTACAAGATAATGGCCTACGAGATCCCCGAGGCTAACAGGCAGGCGAGGGGTACTCCCGCCGTCAACTTCCTCAACCTTATGCAGCGCGAGAGGATAACCGCGGTGCTTCCCGTAAAGGATTTCTCGGAGGAGAAATACCTAGTGGCCTGCACTAAGCAGGGCAATATCAAGAAGATGCAGCTTTCGGAATTCGATACCAAGCGCAAGGCGGGGCTCATCGCGATAAAGCTCAAGGACGGAGACGACCTGATAAGCATAAAAGAGACCTCAGGAGACGACAATATTATAATCGTAACCAAGAAGGGCAAGTGCATCTGCTTTACGGAATCCGAGGTCAGGACCATGGGCAGGGCCGCGGGCGGCGTCAGAGGAATCAACCTCGACAGGGACGACGAGGTCGTATCCATGGAGATTGCCGACAAGAGCCAGCAGCTTCTGGTTGTTACGAGCGGCGGCTACGGAAAGCGCACCCCCGTCAAGGATTATAAGCTCCAGGCGAGGGGCGGCAAGGGTTTGCTCACCTACGATAAGAGCAAGTTCGACAGGACCGGCTATCTCGTGGGCGCGCTAACTGTAAACAACGACGACGAGATATTCCTGATCAACTCCGACGGCATAATAATTCGCATAGAGGTCGACGAGGTTTCGAAGCTCGGTCGCACGACTCAGGGCGTAAAGATAATGAAGGTTGAGGGCGAAGGCGAGATAGTCGCGATGGCCAAGTCCGTCAAGGAGGACGAGGAAGAAGAATCCGAGCAGATGGCTCTGGATTTGAAAGGAAAGAACTGATGAAGAGAGTATTTTCGGGGGTTCAACCCACCGGTAACCTGCACATAGGAAATTATCTCGGCGCGCTTAAGCAGTTCGTCGAGCTGCAGGACGAATCCGAATGCATCTATTGCGTGGTTGACATGCACTCCATAACCGTGCCGCAGGACCCGAAGGAGCTCAAAAAGCATACTTTGGATATTGCGGCCCTGTATGTGGCTGTGGGCATAGATCCGAAGAGATCGATAATCTTCGCCCAGTCCGAGGTTGCCGGCCACGCCGAGCTCAACTGGGTGCTAACCTGCAGCTCCTACACGGGCGAGCTCTCGCGCATGACCCAATATAAGCAAAAGAGCCGCGGCGAGGAGTCTGCTCCGGCAGGGCTCTTCATGTACCCGGTGCTGATGGCTGCGGATATTCTGCTCTACGACACGGACATTGTTCCCGTGGGGGACGACCAAAAGCAGCACATAGAGCTTACCAGAGACCTCGCGATAAGGGTTAACAATAAGTACGGCGAGACCTTCGTCGTGCCCGAGGGGAGGTTCCTCAAGTCCGGGGCGAGGATAATGTCGCTCGATGAGCCCACCGCAAAGATGAGCAAGTCCGCGGAGAGCGAAATGTCGAGGATTTCTCTGCTCGACGAGCCTTCTAAGATTAAAAAGGCAATAATGCGCGCAACCACGGATTCCGAGGGCGGCGTGCGCTTCGACGTGGAAAACAAGCCCGGAATATCCAACCTGCTTACGATCTACAGCTCGTTCTCCGGAAAAGATATAGCCGAAATCGAAAAGGATTACGAGGGTAGGGGTTATGGGGACTTTAAGAAGGATCTCGTAACGATTACTGTGGATGCTTTGGCTCCGATAAAGAAGCGCTTCGAGGAAGTTCGAAATTCTCCCGAGCTTGTCGCTATACTTAAGGACGGTGCGGAGCGCGCCAATGCCATCGCGGTTCCCGTTATGGAGCGCGTAAAGGAGCGCTTCGGACTTGGAATCTAAAGGGTAAAAGCTCTACAGTTTAAGCAAGATAGACCGGCGGACCTGTGCTGCGGGCGGTATTAAAAAATATACAGATTGCAAAGTTCAAGGAGGTAAAGAGATGAGATACGATTCGATAAGTGCCGAGCAAAGGCATATAGAAGCGATCGCGGCCGAGATGCTCGCTGCGGCAAGAACCGCTCCCAAGGCTCACGGACTGGATAAACTCGAATGCTTTGCGCTGGACGGGGAGGAAAAGGATGCCCTCGCAGAGAAGATGAGAGAGTATGTCGCGAGTGGCGGCCCTGCTTTTTTCGAAAGGGACGCAAATAATATAGATCAGGCGCAGATGGTGCTTCTCTTCGGTGCCGTTAACGAACCCTACGGGTTAAATTGCGGATACTGCGGAGAGGAGACTTGTAAAGAGGCCATGGAGAAGGGTCGTAAATGTTTCTTCGCGGCGCACGATTTAGGTCTTGCGATAGGTTCCGCAGTCTCCAAGGCGACCGACGGCAGGGTGGACTGCAGAGTGCTGTATTCTGCGGGAACTGTCGCGAAGGAGATTAAACTCTTTAGGAGCGATGTCTTCGCGGCGATAGCGATTCCATTAAGCGTAAGCAAAAAGAATCCCTTCTTTGACAGGAAATGGCCGAAATAATATGTTATATAAAATCATAAGACCGCGGAGTTTTCCGCGGTCCTTGTCTTATATTCAAAATTCCCCTGCGCTGAATCTCAATCGAAAAGCTTCGTTGCTTATTCATGTATCCATATTCGGCATTTACAAAATAATATCAGAAAAAGTGTGCCCAAAAGTTCTTTTTTAGCAAGAGGCCTAACACGGCGCCGGATAGAATTGATGTATTAAAGTCTTGTCGGTGTTAATTAACAACAATTAAACCAAGATGTTCTAAATTTACTCGCTT
>JAAZLU010000016.1 GCA_012799165.1 Clostridiales bacterium | reverse complement strand
GAGGTCGCTCCTGAACAATATGGTTCAGGGTGTAAGTCAGGGCTACGAAAAGAAGCTCATCATAGCCGGCGTCGGATACAGGGCGGAGAAGAAGGGTCAGGACCTGGTATTGCAGTTGGGATATTCCCATCCGATAATAATGACCGATCCCGACGGGATAAGCACCGAGGTGCCCGACGCTGCGACCATCCTCGTTAAGGGTGCGGACAAGGCTCTCGTAGGAAACCACGCGGCGAATATCCGCAAGTGGAGAAAGCCCGAGCCCTATAACGGCAAGGGAATACGCTACGACTATGAGCGCATCCGCAGAAAAGAAGGAAAGACCGGTAAGTAGAGGGAGGAGTTATCGATATGAAAAGAACCAGAAATGACAATCGTGTCAAGAGGCACGAGAGAGTCAGAAAGACCGTATTCGGAACTCCTGAAAGACCCAGGCTCTGTGTGTTCAGAAGCTCCAAGAATATATATGCGCAGATTATCGACGATGTGAGCGGCAATACCCTCGCGTCGGCCTGCAGCCTCGATGCGGAGCTTAAGGATCAGCTTGCGGACTGCAGCAAGAAGGAAGCGGCGAAGCTGGTCGGCAAGAGAGTCGGCGAAGTTGCGAAGGATGCAGGGATAAGCACTGTCGTATTCGATCGCGGCGGTTATCTGTATCACGGCAGAGTTAAAGAGCTGGCCGAGGGCGCAAGAGAAGCCGGGCTGGAATTCTAAGGAGGACATGAATATGCAAAGAATAGATGCATCCAAGCTTGACTTAAAGGATTCTTCGATAGTCAATATCAGAAGGGTCACTAAGGTTGTCAAGGGTGGTAAGACTTCCAGATTCAGCGTAACGGTTGTAGTCGGCGACGGCGAAGGCCACGTTGGACTGGGAATCGGCAAATCGCCCGAAATTCCCGAGGCCGTCAGAAAGGCTACCGAGGACGCCAAGAAGGCGCTCATAAAGGTGCCTATGGTCGGAACTACGATACCGCATAGAATACTCGGAAGATTCGGAGCCGGCAGGGTCGTGCTGATTCCGTCGGTCCCCGGAACCGGGGTTATCGCGGGAGGTTCGGCGCGCACGGTGCTCGAGTATGCGGGCATTAAAGATGTAAGGGCGAAGTCTTTGGGCTCCGCCAACCCTGGGAATGTCGCCTATGCGACCCTCAACGGACTGAAGAATTTGAAGACCGTCGAGCAAGTTGCCAAGCTGAGAGGTTTGAGCAAGGAAGAAATATTGGGATAGGAGGAGATTTAAATGGGAAAGCTTAAAATAACTTTAATAAAGAGCACCATATCGCAAACTCCTCATCACAGGAAAGTTGTCGAGGCTCTCGGCCTTCGGAAGTTAAACCAGAGCGTGGAGCTTCCCGATACGCCGCAGACCAGAGGCGCCATAGCCAAGGTGCCCTTCCTGTTGAAAGTGGAAGAGCTGTAGGGAGGTGCAGATATGAAACTTCATGAATTGAGAAAACCCGAAGGCTCGACCAGAGCCCCCAAGAGAAAGGGCAGAGGCTCCGCGAGCGGATGGGGAACTACGGCCGGCAGAGGTGATAAAGGCCAGAATTCCAGAAGCGGCGGCGGAACGCGCCCGGGCTTCGAGGGAGGTCAGATGCCCCTCTATAGGAGAATTCCCAAGAGAGGCTTCACGAATATCTGGAAGAAGGAATATGTCGGAGTGAATGTGGAGAGGCTCAATATATTTGAGGACGGAAGCACGGTCACCCCGGAGATGATGATGGATGCGGGTCTTGCTAAAGCTGTTTCCGACGGGATTAAAATCCTGGGCAGAGGCGAGCTGAACAAGAATTTGACTGTTCAGGCTCATAAATTCAGCGACAGCGCTATCGAAAAGATCGTTGCCGCGGGAGGAAAGGCGGAGGTGGTCTAATGGGAATGATCCAGACCATGATACAGGCGTGGAAGATACCCGAGATGAGGAAGAAGATCCTCTACACCCTGGGTATGCTCGTGGTCTTCCGTCTGGGCTCAAATATTCCGGTGCCCTGCATCGACCGCACACAACTTGCGGCGATGTTCGACATCAATCAGGCGGGCTTGTTCGGACTCTTCGATCTGTTTTCGGGCGGTTCATTCAGCAATTTTACGATATTCGCACTGAGCATATCGCCGTACATAACATCGTCGATTATTCTGCAGCTGCTGACCGTGGCCATACCCAAGCTCGAGGAGATCGCAAAGCAGGGTCAGGAGGGTCAGAGAAAGATCGCGCAGTGGACGAGATACATCACTATAGTACTCGCGCTGGTGCAGGCGGTCGGTTACACCTTCGGAATGTTCCGCAATGTGCTCACCGATGACAGCGTCTTCGTAAAGATCGTCATAGTGCTCACTTTGGTAGCGGGAACGGCGTTCCTGATGTGGCTCGGAGAGAAGATTAACGACAACGGCGTAGGCAACGGAATTTCGCTCATAATATTCGCGGGAATAGTATCCAGGATACCTACCACGGTGAACACCACCGTCCGCAATATGATTGCAGGCAGAGTTTCCGTCATAAGCGTCATTCTGTTTACTATCTTCGCGCTCGCCGTAGTTGTAGGCATAGTGCTGGTGCAGGAGGGAACGAGGAAGGTCCCCGTTCAGTATGCCAAGAGGGTGGTCGGAAGGAAGATGTACGGCGGTCAGGCGACGCACATTCCCCTGAAGGTTAACCAGGCGGGCGTAATGCCGGTAATCTTCGCGGTGTCGCTGCTTCAGCTTCCCGCGACGATCGCATACATGTGGCCCGGCACCGGATTTGCCGCTTTCGTTCAGAAGTATCTTACGACTCAAGGTACTCCCGGCGTGTGGATTTACACGATACTGGATGTAATATTGATTATCGGATTTACCTATTTCTACGGAACCATGACGGTCAATCCCGTGGAGATAGCGGATAATCTGAGGTCCAACGGCGGGTTCATACCCGGTATAAGGCCGGGCAAGCCTACTTCAACTTACATCGCAAGGGTCATCTCAAGGCTCGAATTCGCCAGCGCCATTTTCCTGGCTCTGGTCGCCTGCCTGCCGATACTGCTTCAGCACTGGTCGGATCTGGCGATAGGATTCGGCGGAACCTCGCTGATAATCGCGGTGGGCGTTGCCATCGAGACCGTCAAGGCTATCGAGACGCAGATGATTATGAGAAACTACAGCGGTTTCTTAAAGTAAGGAGAAGTCCGATGAAGCGAATCGTTGTTTTGATGGGGCCTCCCGGAGCGGGAAAGGGCACTCAGGCGACAAGAATAGCTGAAAAATATAATATTCCACACATTTCGACGGGAGATATCTTCCGCGCGAATGTGAAGGGCGGCACTCCTTTGGGCAAAAAGGCCAAGGAGTACATGGACAAGGGCCTTCTCGTCCCCGACGAGTTGGTCTGCGAGCTGGTTGAGGACAGGGTCCTGCAGGATGACTGCCGCTGCGGTTACCTGCTGGACGGTTTTCCCAGAACTATAGTCCAGGCCGAATATTTTGATGAATTTCTCGCAGAGCGCGAATGCTCTCCGCTCTCGGTGCTGAATATCGAGGTCGGCGAGGATGTGCTTTTGCCGAGGATGGTCGGTCGCAGGGTCTGCAGATCCTGCGGAAAGACCTATCATCTGAGCGCCATGCCCCCGAAAGTCGAGGGTGTATGCGACCTCTGCGGCGGGGAGATCTATCAGAGAGCCGACGACCGCGAGGAGACCGTACACGAGAGGTTCAGGGTCTACGAGGAGCAGACCAGTCCCCTTATAGAATATTACAGGGAGAGAGGCGCGCTCAGCTCCGTAGATGGCAGCGAAAGCCCCGACGAGGTTTTTGCGGCAATATGCGCCATACTTGGAGATTGTAGATGATAGTTCTCAAATCCAAGGCGGAGATAGAGCTCATGGCGAAAGCCGGAGCCGTTACGGCGGCCATGCTCGAGGAGATTGCGGAGCTTATCCGCCCCGGAATGAGCAGCGCCGAACTGGACCGTTGGTGCGAGGAATATATAATCGCACACGGGATGAAACCTGCCTTTAAAGGCTATGGAGGATTTCCCGCCAGCGTCTGCATCTCGGTGAACGAGGAAGTAATACACGGCATCCCTTCCACCAGAAAATTCAAGGAAGGCGATATCGTGAGCGTCGATCTGGGGACCATATACGAAGGGTTTTACTCGGATGCGGCGCGGACTTACCCGGTCGGGGAGGTGGACGAGCAGAGCCGAAGGCTAATTGAGGTGGCTGAAGAGAGCTTCTTTGAGGGTCTGAAGTTTTGCAGGACGGGAATGCGGATAGGGGATATATCCAATGCTGTTCAATCTTGTGTTGAGAGCAACGGATTCTCCGTGATAAGAGATTACACAGGCCACGGCTTGGGCCGGGATCTTCACGAGGATCCTCAGGTGCCGAACTACGGAAGGGCGGGTCGAGGACCGCAGCTTTTGCCGGGGATGGTTATAGCCGTGGAACCAATGATAGCGGCCGGCTCCTACGATGTCAGGGTGCTGGAAGACGAGTGGACGGTGGTTACCGCCGACGGCTCGCGGGCCGCTCACTACGAGAACACGGTCGTCATAACAGACGGCGAACCCGAACTGCTTACCAAGCTTTAGAGGCAAAGGAGGAAGGCCCGCAATGGCGAAGAAGGACAGCATAGAAGTATTCGGCACCGTGCTGGAAGCGCTGCCAAACGCGATGTTCAAAGTGCAACTTGAGAACGATTTCGTCGTTATGGCTCACATTTCTGGCAAGATGAGGATGAATTTCATCAGAATACTGCCGGGTGACAGGGTGCGAATGGAACTCAGCCCTTACGATTTAACCAAGGGCAGGATCACCTGGAGAGATAAATAATCCTTAATAAGAGGAGGAATTGAAATGAAAGTCAGAAGCTCAGTAAAACCAATTTGCGAAAAATG
>JAAZLU010000234.1 GCA_012799165.1 Clostridiales bacterium | reverse complement strand
GTCGACCTCCAGCGTGACAGGCTGGCATTCTAACCAACTGAACTACCGGGCCGCGTGTGGTGGGAGTTACAGGACTTGAACCTGTGACCCCCTGCTTGTAAGGCAGATGCTCTCCCAGCTGAGCTAAACTCCCGCTTTGTTGTGCGACTTTTTAGTCGACACATTTACAGATTATACAGATGAACTCCATTTCTGTCAATCACTTTCCTCCCTAATTCGGCGCAAAATGTCAAATAATTTCTTCCCATTCGCGCTTTATCTCGACATTTCCGGCGCTCAATTCGGAAAGCAGCGAAACGACTCTATCTCGATTCTCGGGTTCCGTCGAAACTAAAAGCTCTACCTTATCCGTATAATTTATCTCCTCTATCTTATAGTATCCGTCCTTTTCCAGGTGCTGAAAAGTTCCGAGCGCCGTATAGGGAATCTCGACCTGCAGGCTGCAGACATCTCTCGCCTCGTGAATCCCCGCAGCCTCGAGCGCGAGCTTAGCGGCCATAGTATATGCCCTTACCAGCCCTCCCACGCCCAGCTTAATCCCGCCGAAATAGCGCGTAACTACGCAGACCACATTGCTGAGGCCTTCCCTTGCGAGCATCTGCAAGATAGGCGGCCCAGAACTACCTTGTGGTTCACCGTCATCGGTCGCCCACTGTATTTCGCCCTTTTCACCTACTATAAAAGCCGCGACATTATGCGTCGCGTCTCTATGGAGCTCCCTGATTTGCGCCACATACGCTTCAGCTTCCTCGCGGCTCTCCACCCGAGCTATGCGGCTTATAAACTTGGAGCGCTGAATCTCATATTCGGCAATCGCCTCTTTCTTGACGGTAAGGTAACGTATCAATTTATTATGTAATCCTTAAATCTCCCCCGGTCGGCCTCCCCTAACTCCGCTTTGATATATGTGCCATCCTCATCGTAGCGGGTCTGCAGTGCTCTGCTACCCTCCAAAAGCGCCGACACCACATCGCCTCTGGTATAGGGAATCAGCAATTCCACAACTTTCAAATCCATAAAGAGCATGTCCTTTACAGCCTTCAGGAATTCTTCGAAACCCTCGCCCGTCCTGCAGGATATGGCGACGCCATCCCTGCCGTGCAGAAGCAACAAATTCTCTTTGTATTTGGGAGCAATTAAATCGCTCTTGTTGAATGCCGTAAGGACAGGCTTCTCGTCGATGCCAAGCTCCTTCATGAGCCCCCGGGTAACCTCCATCTGAAAGCCGCAATCCTCGTAGCTCGAATCCACAACATGGATAAGAATGTCCGCATACTCTAACTCTTCCAAGGTAGCCTTGAAGGCATCTACGAGAGCTGTCGGAAGCTTGCTTACAAAACCCACGGTATCTATCAGTACAAAGCTGCGGCCATCCGAGAAGGTCACGAGCCTCTGAGCTGTATCGAGAGTCGCAAAGAGCATATCCTTTTCGAAGACCATCTTATCGTCTCTCTCCTCCATGGACATAAGGTGGTTCATGATTGAGGATTTACCCGAGTTCGTATAGCCGACCAGCGCGGCAACCGGAATTCCGGACTTTTCCCTTCGGACACGCTGAACCGACCTGTTGGCCTTGACTTCCTCGAGCTCTTTTTTTATCGCGGATATGCGCCTCCTTATATGCCTCCTATCGGTCTCGAGCTTCTTCTCTCCCGGACCTCTGGTGCCTATGCCGCCGCCAAGTCTCGAAAGCGCCTTCCCAAGACCCGAAAGCCTCGGAAGACGATACTCGAGCTGAGCCATCTCGACCTGCAGCTTGCCTTCGAGTGAAGATGCGCGCTGAGCAAATATATCCAATATCAAAACCGTGCGATCGATCACCGGAACGCCGCATACTTCCTCAATATTTCGCTGCTGCATGCCGGAAAGCTCGTCGTTGAACACAACGAGCCCCGCCTGCATATTGCCGCACATCTCGGCAAGCTCTTCCAACTTGCCGCTTCCTATATAAGTAGATGCGTGAATCTTATCCGCATTCTGAACCATCTCGCCCAGAACTTCCAAGCCCGCAGCCTCGGCGAGACTCGCCAGCTCCTCCATGGAGCGACTCATATCTTCGCCGGTGCCAAGACCGACCAGAATGGCATTGTGCCCCTCGCGCTCAGTTACCGCACCGTCCTCTTTTATCTTAAACATATTATAAAATAAACTTTCCTATATCGTCCTCGTGCATCTGTTCGTCGAACTTCTTATGCACATAATCGGCGTCGATTACGATTTCCTTTATCTCCTCGTTCGGAAGCTCGAACGAGATGTCCTCTAAAAGCTTCTCCATCACGGTATGAAGCCTCCTAGCACCTATATTCTCCTTCTGTTCATTGGATTTGAAGGCAATCGTCGCAGTGGTCTTAATCGCTTCCGGCGTAAATTCCACGCTTACCCCCTCCGTCTCCAGCAGAGCCGTATACTGCTTTATCAGAGCGTTGTCGGGCTCGGTGAGTATGCGCACGAAATCTTCTTCCGTGAGGCTTTCGAGCTCCACCCGTATCGGGAATCTGCCCTGAAGCTCGGGAATAAGGTCCGAAGGTCTGGAAACATTAAAGGCGCCCGCACCGATAAAGAGAATGTAATCCGTCTTTACGGGTCCGTACTTAGTGTTTACGACGCTTCCTTCAACTATCGGAAGTATATCCCTCTGAACACCTTCGCGCGAGACATCCGCACCGACCTTGTACCCGCTGCCGGCGATCTTATCTATCTCGTCGATGAAGATTATTCCATGCTGCTCGCAGTTTTCAAGGGCTTCCTGAGTTACGCGATCCATATCGATCATGTTCTGAGCTTCCTGTTCGGTCAGAATCTTGCGAGCCTCCTTAACCTTCAGTTTCTTCCGCTTAGTCCTCTTTGGAAAGGCGTCTCCGAAGATATTGCCGAGGGTTATCATGCCGCCCGCTTGAAGGTCGAGATTACCTTCCTTAGGCTGCTCCTCAACATCCACCTCT
>JAAZLU010000233.1 GCA_012799165.1 Clostridiales bacterium | reverse complement strand
CTCACGACGGTGTTATAGAGCTTCGCTTCGTCGAGGGCGAAAACTTTCTCGAACACTTTATTTCGCTTAAAAACAATCTCGCGGAGCAGGCAAAGTGCTTCGAGATGTTCTTTAATTGGTACAAGGAGTACAGGAAGGTCACGAATATCGCTCTGGGAGAGATAGGATTCGAGGATTTCATCATTGCGGGCGATCATCTTGTATGTCTGGATTTTGAGCACTGCAAACCCGGGTCCGCAGAGGAAGATATCGCTCGCTTTGCATCGCTTTTAGCCATGTATCCGAAGGGTTATACCGCTGCGGGGCTGGAAAGCGCAAAGCTCTTTATATGCATGGGTGCCGAGATGATGAGCTGGCAGCCCGACTTGCTGGCAAGGTATGTGCCCATATGCGCTAAATCGGTGGAGGAACAGCTCTCTTTAAAATCTCGCCCGGCCATGGCTGAATTCATGTCTGCTTACTTCACTACCGCCGGCGTTGTGCTTGCGGGAGGTACATCCTCGCGCATGAACGCGGAGAAGCGCAGACTCAAGTACCGCGGCAGGACCATGGTGGAAATTTCGGCTTCCCTTATTGCCGCCATGCCCAGCAGATTCATTTCCATAGGAAAGAACGAAAAGTTCTCCAAGGCGGGTTTTACCGTTGTAAACGATTTGAACGATAAGGGAGGGGCGCTCGAGGGCATAGTTCGCTGCCTTCAGTTGAGTGACCAGCCCTGGACTCTTTTCCTAGCTTGCGACATGCCGCTGATACCCAAGAAACTGCTCAAATTCTTCCTGAGCTCCCCTAAGGACGAAGCGGATGCCTGTATGTTCACTGTGGGCGGTGAAATTCAGTCCTTCCCTCTGCTGCTGCGCACTGCAAGTGCGGGACCGGCGCTCAGCGAAGCGCTCGCAGAAGGTGACAGGGGCATAATCGATACGATGCAGGGCAGGCTCAGAGTTAAGACCATAAGGGCCGAGAGGATAAGGGGGTTTGAGCCGAGCATGTTCAAGAGTGTTGAAAGCCGAAAGGATTTCGAGGATATAGATATATAGTTGTTTATGATATAATGCTTTCCTTGTTTATTTAAGTCGGAGGTAGAAAGCATTGTATCACCTTGATATGTTTGGTTGTGATATAACATTTTCTCTGGTCATATGCGCCGCAAGTGGAACTTAACGGCGTTGCAATAGGTGGAAAATGTTGTATCATTTTTACAACATTGTTTATGATATAATTCAATTATGAAAAAGTATTTGATTTTAACTTTAATAGCGTTTGCGCTCATTTTCTTTGCGGGCTGTTCAAAGGAGAACGACGTGCCGGTCGGCGTGCCTCCTAAGCCCGTTTCGCCGAGCAGCGATGTCGAGGAGGATACGGTCTCGGTTCCGCTCGACACTCTCAAGGAATATGCCGATAGGGGATCTTCGATGTGGGAACTTTTGCAGTACATTTTAAAGGATAGATTCATAGTATATAAGGGGGCGGGCGGGAAGTGGCAGTACACGCCGATAGACCCGGCCCTTGCGAAGGCGGAATACGACTGGAATAATCTCGTGGAGATTAAGACGGCACCCCGCGAGCTTTCGTATGTGGAAGACGGGGAGACCAAGTCGATAAAGGGCATAGATGTCTCCAGATATCAGGGCGAGATAGATTGGGAGAAGGTGGCGGGCGACGGAGTGGAATTTGTCTTCGTGCGGCTGGGCTACCGCGGCTACGAAACGGGCAAAATAGTCGTCGACGAGCGCTTCGAGGAAAATGTTAAGGGCGCCATCGAAAACGGCATTCATACGGGAGTCTATTTCGTGACCCAGGCCGTAAATGTTGCGGAAGCCGTCGAGGAGGCTCAATTTGTCATAGAAGTCATCAAGGACTACGACATTACCTGGCCGATAGTTTTGGATATCGAGGATGCTGCGAGCGCGACGGCAAGAACTGCAGAGATGACTCAGGAGCAGAGAACGGATTGTGCCGTGGCTTTCTGTGAAACCGTCCGGGAGTCCGGATATACTCCCATGCTATATTGCAATATAAGATGGTTCGTTGAGAAGCTCGACATCTACCGCATTCAGGATTACCAGAAGTGGTTTGCGCAGTATTTCAGCAGACCTTTCTTCCCCTACGATTTTCAGATT
>JAAZLU010000232.1 GCA_012799165.1 Clostridiales bacterium | reverse complement strand
TAGCTGGTGTAAACCGGAACATTGCGCTCGGTGCATATATTGCCGACTATGGCATCGTTCGCAGCCACGGTATTGTCGGAAGGAATATATACAGCCTTGCACTCGCCTGCCATGGCGCTTGCAACAGCCTGAAGCTCTGTGGTTTCGGAGAAGGTGTAAGCCTTTACGACAATCTTTTCTGCCTCGAACAGCTCCTTTACGGCATTATACTGAATAAGTGAGTTGGACTCGTTGCTGCAGTAGAGGACTCCGACCTGATCGCCGGCGACGAGATTGAGAGTTTCGATCATCATCTGAGCCTGCTCGGCGAAGGGCACAGCATCGGAAGTGCCGGATACATTGCCCGGGATATTGCCCGCAAAGGTATCTGCGTAATCTGTTATCGAAGTGCCCAAAACGGGTATGCTCGCAGTAGCATTCGCCGCAGCAAGCAGAGCCGGAGTCGCATTCGCCATAATCAAGTCTACATCCTTTGCAACGAAGGCGTTTACGACGGTGGGGCAGAGGTTGGGTTCACCCGCGACCTGAACATCGACATCGACCTTAGCGCCCTTGGCTTCCACAGCTTCCTTTAGGGCATCGACAAAGCCCTGCGTCGCCTGATCCAGCGCATCGTGAACCATCAATTGACATACGCCGACCGTGTAAGTGCTTCCTTCGGTTCCCGCCTTGCCGCCGTCGCTTGCGGGCTTGCTGCTGCAGGCGCCCAGCATAGTCGCCAGAAGAACGGCAATCAGGATAAGCGATAATATCCTTTTCATCTTGTATTCCTCCAATACTTTTCTTTTGATTTATTTAATCATCTTCGGGATGTTTAAATATAAACAAAAAATCGTCTCTGCTTTTGCAAAGACGATATTATACATACCGTGGTACCACTTTGCTTTCGTATCGACCTTGCGGTCGAGACCTCAATAGGCTTAAAAGTCTTAGCGATGTAACGGTCGCACCCGTTGTACCTACTCTTAGTTCAGCACACTGCTCGCAAGAATGAACTTCATCGGGTTATTACTGTTGCCTCGCACCGACCGGCAATTCTCTGGAGCTTTTCGCCCGACTACTCTTTCTGCTCAAACGCATTTAGTCTTTATTAAATTAGCGCTAATTTAACATTTATCCTATACCTTGTCAAGCAAGTTTTTGTAAATTTTATTTTCGCAACTTTTTTAGCTCCGGAAGTAGCTTGCAACGGCGAGTGATTGCTTCTAAGCGAGAACGAGTGAAGCGAAGTTCGAGCGCTAAGAAGCAACCTGTCAGAGCGGTCGAAGAGCACAAGCGAAGCGAAGTGCGATTCGAGAACCGCGGACGACAAGCTCCCGCTCCATAGCCTTATGCAAGCTACATTCCTCCGTAAACTATAAGTTCGATTAAAAAAATTATGCTCCGGATGTCAAAGAAATGCAGCGTCGCTAACGAAGCATCTGAACCTCGGGCAGAGGTTCCGCGCAGTGCCAAAGCCAGTTGTTCTCCACCGTGCCGGGGATATTCATCCGCGCGGAATCGTCCAAAAGAAGAATATCCTGAAGCTGGAAAACTACCCAAGGTGCCTTGGAATCCATAAGTTCTTTTATAATTTCCCGGGCTTTTTCCCTCGAATCCGCTTCCGGATAAGTATCGGCGCACCAGCCGACCAGTGTCTGGTTATCGTGGGTTCCGGAATAGAAGACCCGGCTGCTCGCCTGCTCCTGCGTCATCGCTTGCATCTCTTCCGCGCTGAACTGCCATATATTCATTCCGGGAAAGCCGCTCAGTTTAATCAGATTAAAAACATCGCTGTCCAAAAGTCCCAGGTCTTCGGCAATAATCGGCAGATCCCCGAGCCGCTCCTTCATGCGGTAGAAGAACTTAATGCCCGGACCTTGCTGCCATGAGCCCTCCGCGGGGAGCTTTCCCTCTGGAATCGCATAGTATGCGGAAAAACTGCGGAAATGATCCAGGCGGATATAATCGAAATATTTTAATGCCTGGCGGAGTCTTTGATACCACCATTCATAATCATCTTTTCCCATTGCATCCCAGTTATACAAGGGATTCGTCCAATGCTGCCCCGTCTCGGAGAAATAATCCGGCGGAACGCCCGCGGTATTGAGCAGGTGACCGTCTTCGTCCAATTGGAAATATTCCGGGTGAGCCTTTAAATCCGCACTACTTGGAGTTGCGTAGATCGGCAGATCCCCGATGAGCGAAATACTCTTGCTGTTCGCGTATTCTTTAAGTCTCTTTAGCTGAGCGAAGAACACATACTGTTCGTAACGGATATCATAAAGCATCGCGTCTTTCGAAAAGTTCTTATGACGGCTCACATAATCCATGTAATTGCTTTCGATAACATACTCAGCCCAGTCGGAAAGCCAGTACTGATTCTCGTCGCAGAAAGCATCGAAACCATCGTCATCCGGCAGTTCGTCGAGATCGATGTAGCGCGTCTCTCCTGCAAAGACGCAAGGACTAAAGTAGGGCGAATTGCCTGTCCCCACCGGATTGACGGGAAGTATCTGCCAGAGTTTAAAGCCGCTTTCCGCAAGCCAGTCCACGAAGGCGCGGCCGCGCTTTCCCAGAGCGCCGTCGAAGCGGAGCTGATTGTCCGCCCCGGGCAGGGAGCTCAGGTGGCACAAAATCCCGGAAGCCTTCGGCAGAACGATACGCTCGGGAGATTCTTCCTTCAGCAGAATAATCTGAGCTGATAGCGGTTCTACGCTTGTCTCTAGCGCAGTCTCCGTTATCGTAATTTCTTGCGAATTTAAAAGTTCCAACCCGTATACGAATTTCTTGTTTTTGTAAGCGCTGCTGAAGAGTGTTTTAAATGCTTCGGAAAAGGATTTTTTCTCAGAAGTAGGATTCACGATTGTTAATATTGTTTCTTCTTCACTACCACGGATCAAAAAGAGACAACCGTCCCTATGCTGTATCTCGAAAGCGCCGCTCTTTAGCACGGGATGCGAGTTATATATAAGACCCAGCATGCGATAATGGTAGATGAGG
>JAAZLU010000231.1 GCA_012799165.1 Clostridiales bacterium | reverse complement strand
TTATAAAGAAAACCGCAGGTTATTTGAGCCGCCTGCGGCACGTCGTGTACGGCATCGACTTGAATAATTAAACTTTAGAAATATTGTACAACATTTTTGCCTGTGTGTAAATAATTGCAAAAACATAGATAAATCCTGTGGATATCTATGTAAAATGTCCTATTTTTTGTAAATATTTGTATAGAATTAACCAAAATCCGCCCTATTCCGGCCCGATTATTGCAATTACATTACAATTTTTATACAAAAGTTTTAAATAAGTGTTATACTGTTGATGGTGTCGGGGGCGCTTCGTCCCCGCGGTAATTATCTTTTTCTATTTATCAGGAGGTTATTTCTCTATGGACAACAAACGTACAAGAGTAGCCTATCTTGCGGCTATAGCAATCCTCGTTATATTGCTCGCATTCTTAGGCATGAGGTACAAGGACGCTCCGATCCTCGTTGAAGGTGCGGAGACACCCTTTGCGGGTACCTTTTGGTCCCTCTTCCCGCCGCTGGTGGCCATAATTCTGGCTTTAATCAGCAAGGAAGTATATTCGTCCCTGTTCCTCGGGTGCCTGGTCGGCGCCCTCATGTATGCCCGCTTCGATCCCTGGCTCACGGTTCAGGCACTCGTAGGAGACCAATTCGGTCTTCTCGCGAACCTCACCGACGGCTGGAACATGGGCATCATCATCTTCCTCGTCGAGCTCGGCATCGTAGCGGACTTGCTCAACAAGGGCGGCGGCTCCGAAGCCTTCGGGCGCTGGGCAAAAGAAAATGTGAAGACCAGAGCTTCCGCGCAGCTTATGACCATGCTGCTGGGTTGCCTCATCTTCATCGACGACTACTTCAACTGCCTCACCGTAGGCGCAGTCATGAGACCTGTTACGGAATCTCATCAGATTTCCAGGGCAAAACTCGCATATCTCATCGATTCCACGGCAGCCCCCGTGTGCATGATTGCACCCATCTCTTCCTGGGCGGCTGCAATCGCAGGTTATGTAACCAGCAAACAAGTAAACGGATTCCAGATGTTCGTAAAACAGATACCCTGGAATTACTATTGCCTTCTTACCCTGCTCATGATCGTAGTCATATCCATCAGGAATATCGACTACGGCCCCATGCTCACTCACGAGTACAATGCGCAGGTAAAGAACGATCTGTTCACAACACCGGAGAGACCCTTCGAGGGTGCGGACGACTACGAGGCACCTGCGGGCAAGAAGACTTCGGTCATCGACCTGCTCCTGCCAGTCATCGTCATCGTCGTTGCCTGCATATTCACCATGGTATGGACGGGCGGCTTCTTCGACGGCGAGTCCTTCACGGACGCCTTCGCAAATTCCGACGCGGCCTACGGCCTGGCGCTGGGCGGAATGATAGGAATGGTATTCACCTTCCTTTACTTCTGGATTCGCGGAACCATCAGCTTCGAAAAGAGCTTCGAATCCGTTCCCAACGGCTTCATCCAGATGGTTGCCCCGATTCTCATACTGACCTTCGCATGGACGCTCTGCTCCTTCACCAGATGGGCGATGTTCTCTGAAGAGTTTGTAAAGGCAGCTCTGGCGGACGCAGGATCCCTCAAGCAGTTCCTGCCGGCGGTCATATTCCTCATCGGAGCCGGCATAGGATTCGCTACCGGAACCTCCTGGGGCACGATAGGAATTATGGCACCAATAGTGGTCGGCGTATTCGACTACGATGTGGAGCCGATACTCTGCACCATCGGACTTGCAGCGGCATGCTCCGGCGGAGTAATGGGAGACCACTGCTCGCCGATTTCCGATACCACCATCATGTCGTCCGCAGGCGCGCACTGCTACCACCTAAACCATGTACTCACTCAGATACCTTATGCTCTAACGGTAACAGGAGTAGCATTTGTTTCCTTCATACTTGCAGGAATCATACAGAATGTCGTTATCAACCTGATTATCGCTTGTGTGCTTATGATAGCCACCCTGCTCGTAATCGAGCGAATTATAAGGAGCAAGCACGCGGACATGTGGGCTGAAATGGAAGAGGCTAAAAAGAAACTGTATGCGGGAAGATAATATCTTTAAACAATCTCAATAGAGACTCTAAGGCCCGGCCCTGCCGGGTCTTTTTGTCGGGAGACTTCGCCCCTAACTTTGATAAAGCCTTGACAAAGAAAGCTTCTCTTGATACTATTTCGTTACAGTTGAATAGCGATAATCGGTCAAAGCACTTTTGGTGAAAACCTCCTGTGCGGAGTAAGCCATCTAAGTCCTGCGGGATAAGAGGGCCTTATGTGAGATTGCGACTATGAGGGTGGGTAGTCTGGATTCAGGCACTGCCCCATTTTTTTGGGTTGCATTAGCATAAGGTTTTTTAATTCCCAAAAGGACAGGAGGTTATTTCTCTATGGAAAAGAAAAGTACAATGAAGGCCTATATCGTAGCGGTACTGCTTCTCGTGGTATTGCTCGCGTTCTTAGGCATGAGGTACAAGGACGCTCCGATTATCGTTGAAGGTGCCGAAACGCCTTTCGCGGGCACTTTCTGGTCACTGCTTCCGCCTATCGTAGCCATACTCTTGGCCCTGATCAGCAAGGAAGTTTATTCGTCCTTATTTATCGGATGCTTGGTGGGCGCCCTGATGTATGCTCAATTTGATCCCTGGCTTACGGTTCAGGCCATCGTGGGAGATGAATTCGGTCTTCTCGCGAACCTCACCGACGGCTGGAACATGGGCATCATCATATTCCTCGTTGAACTCGGTATCGTAGCGGACCTGCTCAACAAGGGCGGCGGCTCCGAAGCCTTCGGACGCTGGGCCAAGGAAAAGGTGAAGACCAGGGCTTCCGCGCAGCTTATGACGATGCTGCTGGGCTGCCTCATCTTCATCGACGACTATTTCAACTGCCTCACAGTAGGCGCGGTGATGAGACCTGTTACGGAATCTCACAACATCTCCCGAGCGAAGCTCGCGTATCTCATCGACTCCACGGCAGCCCCGGTGTGCATGCTCGCACCCATCTCTTCCTGGGCGGCCGCAATCGCGGGCTATGTAACCAGCAAACAAGTAAACGGATTCCAGCTCTTTATTAAACAGATACCCTGGAATTACTACTGCCTCTTGACCCTGCTCATGATCATAGTCATCTCCATCAGGAATATCGACTACGGTCCCATGCTCACCCACGAGTACAATGCGCAGGTTCATAATGATTTGTTCACCACACCGGAGAGACCCTTCGAGGGTGCCGATGACTACGAAGCACCTGCGGGCAAGAAGACCTATGTCATCGACCTGCTTCTGCCGGTCATTGTCATAATCATCGCCTGCATATTCACAATGGTCTGGACGGGCGGTTACTTCGACGGAGTATCCTTCACGGATGCCTTCGCCGATGCCGACGCGGCATACGGACTGGCGCTGGGCGGAATGATAGGAATGGCTTTCACCTTCCTGTACTTCTGGCTGCGCAGGACAATCAGCTTTGAAAAGAGCTTCGAGTCCGTTCCCAACGGCTTCATCCAGATGGTATCTCCGATACTCATCCTGACGCTCGCATGGACGCTCTGCTCATTCACCAGATGGGCGATGTTCTCGGCTGAATTTGTAAATGCGGCACTGGCCAATGCGGAAAATCTTAAGCAATTCCTGCCGGCGGTCATATTCCTCATCGGAGCCGCTATCGCATTCGCAACGGGTACTTCCTGGGGCACCATAGGAATTATGGCACCCATCGTCGTATCCGTATTCAACTACGACACGGAGCCGGTCCTGTGCACCATAGGACTTGCCGCAGCCTGTTCGGGCGGAGTAATGGGAGACCACTGCTCGCCGATTTCCGACACGACCATAATGTCTTCGGCAGGCGCGCACTGCTACCACCTCAACCATGTCATCACTCAGATACCTTATGCTCTGACGGTTACTCCGGTAGCATTCGTGTCATTCATACTCGCCGGCATCATCCAGAATGTCGTAATCAATCTACTTATAGCTGCTGTCCTCATGATAATCACACTACTTGTCCTCGAGAAAATTACGAGGAGCAGACACAAAGATATGTGGGCTGAGATGGATGCAGCAAATAAAAAGCTTTACGCAGGTAGGTAATTAACCTCCGGTAAATAGAAAAAGCTCAAAAACCCGGTTCTTGCCGGGTTTTTGAGTGGAGCAAATTTTAAATATAAAGGCCGCGGATTCGCTATTCCCGCAGCCTTAAAGATGCATCTCATCTATCAAAGATTCCTAATCAAAAGCGCTCATCGACATACTTCTTGAGTTTCTTCTCGTCGTACTCTCCTTGGAAATTCCTCATGAAGCGCTTTATGGTGAGAGTGTTGAATTCAAGGATCTTGCGGTACTTAAGCAAGGCGACACCGAAGGGAATTCCCGCGATAAACCAGGCATCACCGCCCGATTTAATGCAGACCGAAAGCAGCACAAAGAGTGTCAGAGCGGATATTATAACGCCTGCGGCCTGCTTTTTCGGCAGAAGAGCATCTACGGTATCCTTCTTTATAATTCCCCTGTCAACCATCTCAGCGCTGAATCTCTTCATGACCGTAAACTGAGATATTGCGTTAAGCATGAGCGGCACAACACCGAAAAAAGTATAGACCACCAATATAGCCGCCCCTATCAATTGGCCCAGGCTGAGATTAGCCATATCAAAATCGAACATCTGTAACTCCTTATGTTTCCTGCTTTAAATCCGCGTCCTGCCCGTAGGACTTAAAACGCTCGATGGCGCGAGCCATCTCTTCTTCCGTGAGCAAATTCGGCTTGCCTATGCTCGTGCTGAGGTACTGAAGCTTCGCCACATACTCGCAATTTTCCGCGAGCGAAAATGCCGAAGCAATATCGACGCCGCAGGCCACCAGGCCATGATTTCCGAGCAGCACCGCCATCCCGTCGCCGCAGCCTTCAGCCGCAGCCTTCGCCAACTCCTCGCTCCCGAAAAGATAATAAGGTATGCAGGGTATCTCGGCAACTCCCGCACCCGCTATCGCATAATGAACCGCCTGCAGTTTTCTGCCCAGTACCGCAAAAGCGGTACAGTAGAGCGAATGAGTATGAACCACCGCTCCTATATTTGGCTTGCGCCTGTAAAATTCACTGTGCAAGGCCCATTCGCTGGAAGGCTTTCTGGACCCGTCTATTATACGGGAATCGAGGTCCATGATTACGACATCCTCCGGCCTCGTCTCAAAATAGTCGATGCCCGAAGGACTTATGGCGATGTAACCCGTCGCCCGATCGCAGATGCTGAGATTACCAGAAGTTCCCACCGAGAGCCCCCTGCCGCTCATCTCTATTCCGTATTCAACTATCAGCTCCCGCTCTTTTTGCATCAGCATTTTTTTCGCAACTCCACTTTCGATTACCCTAATCACAAAGGCCTAAGCAATAAAATCTTCAATCCATTGTAACACAGACAAATCCGCACTTACAGCATATTTGCCCATAAGCTTGCTTCGCCTGACTCCCTCGCCATGGTCGTCCGAGCCCTTGGAAACCAGCAGTCCCACATCCCGGGCGATGCCGAGCAGATAATCCGTCTGTTCCTCGCTGTGCGTCGGATAGTAGCACTCGATGCCCACCAGTCCGGTCTCTGCGAGCTTATCCACCAAAAGGCGAAGTGTAGTGCGGAAAGCTTCCCCGTCGCTTCGCTCGCCTCTTCTTGCGGGGAATTCAAAGGGATGCGCCAATATCGCGATGCCGCCCGCATCTTTTATAGCTGTTATGGCGTCTTCCGCCGGAAGCTTGTACTTTCGAATCTTTCGCACTTCCGGATGCCGCAGCAGTTCCTCGGATTTAAAGACTTCGTCCACGCTCCTTGCCACCCCTCTTTCGACCAGCAATTTCGCAAAGGACACCTTCCCCACAAAGCCGTTTTCGGAATATACCATTAGCTCCTCCCTGCTCATGGGGTAGCCGAGTTCCACGAATTTTTCGCGAAGAGCAACATTTCTCTCAACCCTCTTTTCTCTTATAAATGCAAGCAAGTCCCTCAGCGGCTCGTTCGAAGGATCCATCCCGTATCCGAGTATGTGCACCTCATCCCATTCCCCGAAGCTTCCCGAATAGCGGCAGGAAAATTCGACGCCCCTCACC
>JAAZLU010000230.1 GCA_012799165.1 Clostridiales bacterium | reverse complement strand
GGTCTTATAATGGGAATCGAAAAACTGACGGGGACGGCGGAGTCTGCAGAGGCAGTTTCCAGGAGTATAGGCGAGATTTATGCCGATGTTCTGCCGACAGTGGCACTTGAGACAGTGCTATCATTGTCTCCCATAGTACTATCGTATATCTTTTTTCAAATTGTGTTTTTAAAACAAGATAAAAGAACCTTCAATACGACGATGAAGGGATTGGTGCTCACTTATGTAGGTCTTGTACTCTTTCTTTCCGGTGTAAACGGTGGGTTCATGAAGGTGGGGACCGAGGTAGGCACCGATCTTGCGGCTATGGATAATAAGATTCCTGTTCTCGCGGTTGCGTTTGTTTTGGGTTTGGTAACCGTTTTAGCGGAACCTGCGGTTATCGTTCTTACGCATCAGGTTGAGGATATCACCGGCGGTCACGTCAGAAGACCTATCGTATTAATTTTCTTGTCCATTTCAGTCGGCCTTGCGATTTTCATGGCGGCACTCAGAATAATAGTGCCGGAGATCAAATTATGGATGTATCTTTTGCCGGGATTCGGCGCCGCGGTTCTAATGGCCTTCTTTACACCGGATCTTTTCGTAGGCGTCGCATTCGATGCCGGAGGTGTTGCATCAGGTCCTATGACCGCGACTTTCAGTCTGGCATTTGTTCAGGGCATTGCGACGTCCATCGAGACCGCAGACATAGTTTCCGATGGATTCGGGATGATAGCGATAGTTGCGATGATGCCTATAGTGGCCTTGCAATTTTTGGGTATGATTTACAAAGTTAAAACTCGAAATATAGGAGGTGGGAAAGATGAGAGCAAATAATGAAACCCCCGCTGCCAGGATACTGACTTTCGTGCTCTTGCATGACTCATCGATTGCGGCAGCTAAATTTATCAGAAAGATGCAAGTGAGTTCGACTACTCTCATGGCGAGAGGCAGCATTTCGAGCAATTTACTGAATGCATTGGGAATAATAAGCGATAGGAGAGAAGTTATTAAATTGCTTATGTCGCGCTCGGACGCGGAGGAATTTCTACCGCTTATCAACAGTAAGATCAGGTTGCAGGATCCCGGCAACGGCATCGTGTATGTTAGCGAGGTGCTGGCATGTGTCGACGCGGACAATGATTTAAAGCTTGGATTTGAGGACACTATAGATTTAGTTCCGGAGGGTGCTATGTACAATAAAATTACAGTGATTGTCGACAGAGGTTCGGCGGAAAGAATTGTTGAAATTGCAAAGGAGGCAGGTGCAAGAGGCGGTACGATAATGCGCGGAAAAGGCTCGGCGGGAAAGGATGCGCAGAAAATTTTCGGCATCGAGATTGAGCCCGAGAAAGAACTTGCTGTGATTATAACGCCTGTAGGCATAACGCGCAAAGTCTTCGATGCGATAGTAAAGGAAGCGGAATTGGAGTTGCCCGGCAAAGGAATAATTTTTGTTGAGCCCATTGTCGATGCTATAGGCCTCGTAGATAGTCCCGAGGCTTAAGATGCAGAAGACAGGAAGAGTAAAACTTCCCGAAGGGAAAAAAGTAGCGGTTAATATCGGCTTTGATTTTGACGCATTTTCTGTGTGGATGGAAACTTTCAAGCAGCCTTCCCAAGCGAACATGTCGAGGGGGGAATACGGCGCGGAGGTTGGAGTGCCGAGAGTCTTAAAACTGCTGAACAAATATGGCATAGAGAGTTCTTTTTGCATACCGGGTCATACAGCAGATTCTTATCCTGAACTTTGCAAGGAAATAATAAATCAAGGCCACGAAGTCGTTCATCACGGATATGTTCATGAAGACCCGAGTTCGATGACAATGGAGGAAGAAGAAAGGGCTTTTATAAAGGGTCTGGAAGCGCTTGGCAGGCTGGATGTAAGACCAATAGGTTATCGCTCTCCCGGCTTTGATGTGAGTGAAAATACATTAAGTTTGCTTGAAAAGCATGGGATGAAGTACGATAGCAGCCTTATGGGTAATGATTATTATCCCTATCGCCCAAGATTCTGTAATGTTAATTATGACAAAGGCAATGTCTACGGAGAAGCTTCTTCAATTGTGGAGATGCCTGTAACTTGGTATTTGGATGATTTCCCGCATTCCGAGTTCATCGGAACGAGAACAGGAATGAAACCCCAAAGTCAAATTTACGAAATATGGAAGGCATATTTTGACTATGCAGCAGAAAATATAGATGGCGGAATGATGGTAGTTACGACACACCCGCAAGTCATTGCCAGACCGCACAATATAGTAATGCTTGAAAAATTTATTAGACATATTCTTGATAATGGCGGTTGGTTGACTTCACTGAGGAAGATTTACGATACAATAATATTTTAATATGCACGAACTTCTCAAATTGTAAAATAAGCACTAATCACTGTGTAGGATTAAAATATTGTTTAATGTCGATGATAAAAACGCCTTTAAGATTGCGCTTGCGCAAGGAAAGCGCCTGTGCTATAATTCTCCTTGCGTATTACGGACGCTCCTCTTGCAGAGCTTGCTATTTGAAGGATAGAAGCGCCTGGATGCAACGAACGTCTATGAAGGAAGGAGGATATGTGATATGGATTTACTAAGGTCTATTACTCAGGAATACGAAAGAGACGATCTTCCGAATTTTTCCGTCGGCGACACTGTTAAAGTGTATGTTAAGGTCAAGGAAGGAACCAAGGAGAGAATTCAGGTCTTCGAAGGATTCGTTCTCAAGAGACAGAACGGCGGAGTAGCGGAGACTTTTACGGTTAGAAAAATCTCCGGTGGAATCGGCGTGGAGAGAACTTTCCCAGTAAACAGCCCCAGAATCGACAAGATCGAGCTCGTGCGCGAAGGACGCGTCAGGAGAGCCAAGATCAACTACATGAGGCAGAGAACCGGCAAGGCCGCCAGGATTAAGACGAAGGTCAAAAGATAAGGAAGGCGCAGAAGCGAAGGACTTATTAATTCGAAAAACACGGCATAACTACAGGGATGTAGCATATGCCGTTTTTCATTAGCGGGGTAATGGTATGGATTATGTTAAAATTTTCATAGAGCGTCTGCTTTATCCGGCGATGAATCTCGTAAGAGGAAATCGCACTTTGGAATATCTGCAAAAGATGAAGAAGACTCAATATGCGAGTAGGGCAGAACTACTCTCTTTTCAGGAGGGCAAGCTCTCCGCGCTGCTCCTCGATTGCGTGAAAAATGTTCCATATTATCAAAAGTATGATTATTTGGAGGAAGCGATAAAGCTCGACCCCTTAGGAGCATTGAATCAATTTCCGATATTGGATAAGGAGACATTCAGGAAAAATTCGGAGCTGTTTTTCAATTCGAAGCTTCCCGAGTCGGAAAGGATTGAGAACTATACCGGTGGTTCAACCGGTGAAAAGACCCGCTTTTTTATGAACCGCGAAACTGTCGAACACTATGAAGCCGCCCGCTGGCGAGGCCTGTCCTGGCATGGAATAACTCCGGGCAGCAGGAGCGTGATGCTTTGGGGAAATCCAATAGAGCTCAGCCGAGAGGATCAGAAAAAGTATGAGTTTAAGGAGAAGTGGCTTAAAAACAGAGTCATCATCCCTGCCTTTGCTCTGGAGGAGCAGTCTATACGAAATTATGTGGCGAAAATCGATGCTTACAAACCGGAATACATTTACGGATATGCTTCCGCTCTCGATGCCTTTGCAAAATTAATGCGTATTGAAAAGTTGAATTTCAAGTGCACATTGAAGGCTGCCGTTTCGACTGCGGAAACTCTGTATCCGCATCAGCGCGAGAATATAGAGAAGGCATTCGGATGCAGAGTCGTCAACGAGTACGGAGCGAGAGATGCCGGGATATTGGCTTACGAATGCTCGGCCGGGGAACTTCATATCAGCAGCGACAATGCCATAATTGAGGTAATAGATTTTCCGAGTGGGAAGGAGGTGCCCTGCGGAAAATCGGGTGATGTTGTGGTTACGGATCTGAATAATCATATAATGCCGAGACTGCGCTACCGCTTGGGCGATGAAGTTATACTTACGGAGCGCCGCTGCGATTGCGGGGTGAACCTTCCGCTTATGGAGTCGATCGTGGGTCGCAACGATGAGATGCTTCATACGCCCGGCGGGCTTTTAGTTCATGGTTATCTTGTTGCGAAGATTGCTCAGAGCCATCCGGTGATAAAGAGATTCCAGATTATTCAGAAAGAAGTAGAAAGGGCGACTCTGCGCATCGAGCCTGCGGAAGGGAGAAACTCTGCAGATATCGATCTATTCGTCGAGGAAGTTGGGGCTCATCTTCCCGGAGTTGCGATTGATGTAAAATTCGGCGAACGCATAGAGGCGAGTCCGTCCGGAAAATTCAGATACTGCATCGGAATGGGTGATAAAGCTCGCTGATGCAGCAGTATTTATGGATTTTGCACAGAAAAGCCCGTCGGTCCTATTAAGGAGCGGCGGGCTCTCAGTTGCATCCTAAAAGATTATCCGGCTAAGCTGCTTCTTCCTCTTCGTGCGTCGTTAAGGATTCGTAGACTTCCGTTGCGGCGAAGGGCACTATCGATAAAATCAATACCGGCAGCCATTCCTTGGGGCCCATAAATGCTATGTCGAAT
>JAAZLU010000229.1 GCA_012799165.1 Clostridiales bacterium | reverse complement strand
TACGGAATTGCGCGTCAGGGTATAGTTGTCGAAGACCCCGAGGACGCCGCGGGAGTAAGTGTCGAGAGCGGCGACGGAGGAAAGGTTAGAAAGAGGGCGGCGGGTCAAGATGGATTGAGCATCGCGCCGCTCTTTGAGGCGATAGTAAGGCAGGTGGGAGGCTATGAGGACAGAGATGCCGAGCCCCTGCAACTTCAGATTTCGACGCTCGCATACGACGATTACATAGGGAGGCTCGGCATAGGCAGGATCAGCGCAGGGGTGGTCAGGCCTGGCATGCAGCTTGAGCTCTGCAAGCCTGACGGAGCGCGTAAGAGTGTAAAGGTCGGACAGGTCTTTACTTATCAGGGCCTCGTCAGGGTCGCCAAGGACGAGGCGGGAAGCGGCGATATCTGCGTGATATCCGGCATCCCCGAGATTACTATAGGCGACACGCTGTGTGCGCCGAACTGCATAAGGCCGATGTCGCACATAGAGATCGAGATGCCGACGCTCTCCATGAACTTCATGGTTAATGCCTCACCCTTTGCGGGTCGCGAGGGCAGTTATCTGACGAGCAGGCATATAAGAGAGAGGCTCAGAAAGGAACTTGAGGTGAATGTCGGGCTTCGGGTCGAGGACACGGACAGCACGGACTGCTTTAAAGTTTCCGGGCGCGGCGAACTCCACCTATCCATACTCATAGAAAATATGCGAAGGGAGGGTTACGAGCTCGCGGTCTCAAAGCCGGAAGTTATATTCGCGCGAGGGCCGGGCGGGCGGCTTCAGGAGCCCGTGGAGGAGGTCGTCATAGAGCTTCCCGATGAGTACAGCGGAGGTGTAATATCGGATCTAAGCATGAGGAAAGGGACCATGATCTCGATGAGCGCCAGAAACGGAAGGAGTCGGCTCATATACTCCGTGCCGACGAGAGGCTTGCTCGGATATCGCAGCCGCTTTATCAACAGGACTCGCGGCGAGGGAACTATGGTTCAAAGGTTCCTGGCTTACGAGGATTATAAAGGCGAAGTTCCGCAGAGAATTGAGGGTGCGGTCATAGCTATGGAGAAGGGAATTTCCACTCCGTATGCCCTCGACAGCATTCAGGAGCGCACTCAGCTCTTTATCGGTCCCGGGACCGAGGTTTACGAGGGTATGATAGTAGGCCAAAACAGCCGCAGCGAAGACATGGTCGTAAATCCCTGCAGGGCCAAGAGGGCCACGAATATGAGGGCTGCCGGCTCTGACGATGCGGTGAGGCTCTCTCCTCACAGGGAGTTTTCGCTCGAGGAGGCTCTTGAATGGATCAACGAGGACGAACTCGTGGAGGTGACCCCGTCGGATATAAGGCTACGAAAGAAGATTCTCGGTGAATTGGAGCGCAGACGCTCCGGACGAAACATGGACAAAGTTACTCAGCAGAATGTATAATTGAGGCGGAACCGCAATTGCGCGGACCGCCTTTTGCAAAAGGGGAAATAGAGAGATTAAAGGGAGATTATCATGAGGAAGACAAAAATAGTATGCACAATAGGACCTGCATGCGAGGACGAGGGGACCATAAGGCGGATGTGTCTTGCGGGAATGGATGTCGCGAGGCTCAATTTCTCTCACGGAAATCATGAGGAACACCTCGCCAGAATCAATACCGTAAAAAAGGTGAGGAGTGAGCTCGGACTTCCGATAGCGATAATGCTCGACACGAAGGGCCCGGAGTACAGGATAGGCACTTTTAAGGATGGGCCCGTCGAACTTGGAGAGGGGGATCGCTTTATTCTGACGACGGATAGAGTGGAAGGGGACGCAAGCCGCGTATCCGTAAGCGACGAGATGCTGCTTCGGGAGCTCTTCCCCGGTGATATTGTGCTGCTGAGCGACGGCATGCTTGCGCTGCGGGTCGAGGAAATTGCGGGAAGTGAAATAATCTGCAGGGTCGAAAACGGCGGTGAGCTCAGCGATCGCAAGAGCATGAGCTTTCCGGGCAAGGTCTTCAGCAAACCATACATGTCCGAGCAGGACAGGCTCGACATAATCTTCGGAATAGAAAACGAGGTGGACTTTATTGCTTGTTCTTTCGTTTCGCGGCGCGAGGATCTGGAGGATGTTCAGGCAGTGCTCGACGAGAACGGTGCCGAAGGGATAGAGCTGATTGCTAAGATTGAAAACCAATCGGGAATAGATAATATAGACGAGATTTGCGAAGCTTGCGATGGCATGATGGTCGCGCGGGGCGACATGGGTGTGGAGATCGCCTTCGAGAAGCTTCCCGGCATTCAGAAGATGCTGATAAGAAAGAGCAGACTGCTCGGAAAGCGCGTTATAATCGCAACCGAGATGTTGGAGTCCATGAGGACGAATCCCAGGCCCACCAGGGCGGAGATATCCGATGTGGCAAATGCGGTGTACGACGGCACCAGCGCGATAATGCTATCCGGTGAAACCGCCGCGGGTAAATATCCCGTCGAATCCGTCGCGACCATGGCTAAGATTGCCATTACCACCGAGTTGAACATACGGTACGCAAACCGCTTTCTTAATTCTAAGTTCGAGATAGAGAGTACTGCGGATGCGATTTCCCATGCGAGCTGCGGGATGGCTATAGATATGGGTGCGAGTGCAATCGTCGTCTGCACGATTTCAGGGAGGACGGCCAATATGGTATCGCGTTTCAGGCCGCCGGTCGGGATTATAGGGTTTACGAGCGAGGAGAAAACCTGGAGGAAGTTGGCGCTGTCCTGGGGGGTCACGCCGGTGCTGTCCAAACTGTACCGCTCAAGCGAGGTGCTCTTCTACGAGGCGGCGCGGGCGGCCAAGGAGAATTTTAAGCTGACAGAAGGCGAGAAGATAGTGATTACGGGCGGCACCATAGCTGCGAGTCCTGGGAATACGAATATCATAAAGATAGAGACCATTCAATGATAAGAGAAACTGTTGAAATTACGGATTTGAGCTTCGACGGCAGGGGAATAGGCAGGTGCGCGGATGGAAGGGTTGTCTTTGCGAGCGGAACACTGCCCGGCGATTTCGCCGAGCTCAGGATTTCCGGTGAGGGCAGGAGCCTCACGGGAAGATTGGTGGAGTTAAAAAAGCCTTCCGAGCATAGGATTGAGCCGGATTGTCCTTATTTCGGTAGATGCGGAGGATGCAGCCTTCGCAACTTCGCCTACGAGGCGCAGCTTGCCTGGAAGGAGGACTTCGTCCGCAACGCGCTGGTTCGGATCGGCGGATTGCAAGATCCCGTAGTCCGGCCCGCTAGAGGCATGAATCACCCGTATCGCTATCGCAATAAGGCGGTCTTTGCCGTCGAGGAGGGCGTTCCCGGCTTCTTCGCTTCGGGTTCCCGGGAGCTCGTTCCCATCGACGACTGCCTGCTGCTCGAGCAGGAAATTTGCGATGCTCTCGATGCGAAGAGAGCAAAGCTTTCGAAGAATTGCACAAAACTCACATTCAGGAGTTCGCATTTTGGAGAAGTAATGACCGTAAAGGAATATTCGGACGGGAACATCACTGCGGACAGACGGGTGCTCGAGGATATTATCGAGACGGATATGGCGAGCCTTAAACTTGAAGTCGGTCCCCAAAGTTTCTACCAGGTCAACCCCCGGCAGACGAGTGTGCTCTACAGTATCGTTCAGGAGTACGCGAATCCTAAGCCTTCGGATACTTTGATTGACCTCTACTGCGGGGCGGGCTCGATAGGGCTTTCCATGGCGGGCCGCTGCGGGCGCGTCATAGGCGTGGAGTCGTTTAAGCC
>JAAZLU010000228.1 GCA_012799165.1 Clostridiales bacterium | reverse complement strand
GATTTTTTCCTCAGCTAAAATTCTTTCGTTCTCCGCCTGCTGCGCTTTGCGTGCATTGCGCCTTGCGGCCCGCTTAATCTTCAGGTTATCGAAGAATACGGAGATCGGAGTGTCGATTATAAACATCAGGGTGATGATAATCCCGCATATACCGATTATCCACATACCGACGGGGCCAGTGAGCTTATATAGCAAGTTTCCCGCAATCGCACCGAATACTCCTGCGCCTTCCTTCCCGGCTTTATATGCGTCTGCGATAAGCTTAAAACTGAAGTCTTCTTCGAGGCCTCCAAACAGCGCAGCGTTTATCAAGCAAATACTTATAAAGAAAAAGAGTGCGCAGATAAGCGTCCTGGTCGAGATATAACTCGTCTTATTAAGGAATATTAAGATTCCCCAAAGAATCAGAAAATAGGCCAGCACATAAGCTACCCTGCCGAAGATGCCGAAGAGGACCGAAGCGGTGAAGGTGCCGAAAGCTCCGATCAATTCGGTATGAAGGCTGAGTACGACCAGCACGCCGAAGGCTATTATTCCTACGGCAAAGATTTCGTCTTTAAGCCTTTTGCTGCGATGCAGCTTCTCGGCCTCGGCGCTCTCCTTGGCCTTTATGCGTTCCCTCTCCTCTGCGGCCTTGCTTTTAGGCCTGGGATTATTTCTTCCGCTCTCTGCCATTTAGCTTCATCCTTTCTATGAGTGCATAAAATATCGAATTTATTATAACACAATCCGAGCACGTACTGTATAATTACTGTAATCGTACAATATATCTATAATCCCGAAACGGAGACCTGAAACTGTGAATGAAAAATCCCAAATTAATACTTCCTTACTCGGGTGGTTCAATGCCATGCTATTGGCTTTGGGAATCTTTGCTCTGGCGCTGTACATTGCCCTCTTGCAGACTTGGGTCTATCCGCAATTTGCCTCGGATAGGATCAACGAGCGGGGGCTCAGCGATTATACGATAGAGGAAAACTATAAAACTCTGATACGTTACAATTTGGACCCGCGGGATAAAATTCTGGAATTTCAGGGGCTCGAAATGTCGGAGGAAGGTAGGATTCACTTTGAGGAAGTAAAGCAAATCTTTAAAGCCATATTTATCTCGGGATTCATCTCCCTCGGCGCCTCAGTTCTTCTCGGCAGCTATTTAACTCGAATAAAAAAGAACAGCCGTTATATGCTTCGCGCCGTCCGTCTGAGCATAGGCATAGTTATTGCGGGTGGAATCGCTGCCGCGTTTTTCTTTGACGAGGCCTTCGTTCTCTTTCATAAACTCCTTTTTTCCAATGACTACTGGATATTCGACCGCAGCGTAGATCCTATAATCGACTATCTGCCCGAGTCATTCTTCAGGCGCATAGCGATTTTCATCGGAGCCGTTTGGCTGATGCTGCTCTGCACCCTCCGCTTTACGCTCTATCCATATCATCGCATCCGCGAGCAGGAACTGAGAGGGAAGATAGAATAACCAAATTGCGGGCCTCGCAAAGCCTTGGAGCAGTTCCGGTCCGAGATATGTAAGTAAAACCGATATATCGCAGAGTATAAACAGAATGTATGCGAGGGAGATTTCCCTGTTTTTCTTTTTAAAAGCGCAAGCTGTATTCGCAAGCAAAAGTATTGCGTAACAGATTCCGGCACAAATTAAGGCAGGGAAAAAATCAATTCCAGCGACAAATGCCGAAGCCACAAATACGACAGATGCCTTCGCCAAAGACGGACATTGATGACAGAGCCTGGCGAAATGAGCAAAGCAGAATATCAAAATACCGAGCGCATAATACTGAGTAAACAGCAGAAAGAAGTCGGCTATCACGGTTATAAGTGCCGCAGCTATCCAGAGGCAATGATCCCTACGGCCGTAATATAGCTGTAGTAAAAATAAAATTACTATGCACAGAAATTTTATGCAATCCGAAAGAAGCGCAAAGCCCTCGAAAAATAAATCGAGGGCTAAAAAGCATATATACATCAAACCCAGAAGTATCGAAACCGACTTCCATAACCTAAGTTTCATGACTCCCGAATCCGCAAACAACTTCACTTATATTCTCCGCTACACTCCCGATATCGACTGTTTATGCGCTGAATTCGCGTAATTGGCAATCTCCCTATCGGAATTTTTCTTGTTGACCAGGGTGCCGTTGCCCTGTATGCATCCGCCGGGGCAGCACATGCCTTCGATTATATTCGCATCGAGTTTGCCGAACTTCTTTTTCATCAGGGCGGCCCTGCATTCCTCGATGCCGTCGCAGATTACGGCCTTTACCTCGAAATCCTCTCGACCGAGCTCCTTAATAGCCTGAACGACGGAGGCCGAAACTCCTCCGGTCTTGCAATAAGCTCTACCATAGGCGCTTCCGTCCTGAAGCTCGAGGCCTTCGAGAGTAGAAAGGTCAATATCCTTCGAGCCCAGCAGCGCCTGCAACTCAAAGAAAGTGAGCACATGGTCGATATAGGGAGAAGCCTTGTCCTGCTTCCTCTCGTATTTCTTCGCCATGCATGGACCTATAAACACCACTATAGCTGTCGGATCCTTCTCCTTTATCGCCTTACCCGTATAAACCATCGGGGAGAGCGTGTGAGATACATATTGGCTGAGCTCCGGGAACTCGATATCTATGTACTCGACGAAGGCCGGGCAGCAGCTGGTTGTCAGGAAACCCTTTTCGAGGAGCTCTTTCGCCTCGTTGAGGGCGGTTTCATCGGCACCCATGGCAACTTCGACCACCTCGTCGAAGCCTATTTCTTTGATTCCCCTGAATACCTGAGCGGTATTCGCCTCGGGAAACTGCACCGCGACTGCGGGCGCTACTATAGCATAGACCTTGCGTTCGTCTTGATTTTTAATGGCCTCTATAACTTTTACAACGGCGGATATGTCACTGGGAGCTCCGAAGGGGCATTCATATACGCAGAGCCCGCAAACTATGCACTTGTCCTGATCGACCACGGCTTCGCCGTCTTCACCCATGTGAATCGCACCCGTAGGGCAGACCCTCTCGCAAGGGCGTGTAAGATTGATAATTGCGCCGTACTTGCAGGCCTTCGCGCAGCGACCACAGTTTATG